>DATEUW010000039.1:0-6352 GCA_035282925.1 Candidatus Nanoarchaeia archaeon | reverse complement strand
CCAAAGAGATAAGAGAATAAAGGCAAAAGTAATGCCTCTTAAATCAAGACCAAAAATTGTAATTAATAAAATCCCAAGAACTAAAAAACCTAATATCCATAAAAAGGTTTTATGCCATTTGTCCATATACTATTTTAGGATTCTCTTTCTTAAAAATCTTTATATATCCCCCTCCCCTTTTCTAACCATGCCCAAGCGCGAATTCAACCTCATAAAGAAAGAATACAAGCAGACAGGCGGGGCTATCTACGGCCTCGGATTTCTGGGAGCTGCAATCTACTACATACAGCAGGCGACAGGATTCTGGGAAGGAGTTGTTGGGGTTTTGAAGGCAATTGTCTGGCCTGCGTTTGTTGTGTATAAGTTATTGGGGTTGTAAAGAAGCTAAAAGAGGACATCTAATCACTTTTTATGTGTATGGATTTTAGTGAGATATAGAAACATTTATAAACATCTTACCATTATTTATGTGTATGAAAATTAGTAAGGAAGATTTGCTAAGAATTAACGGGGCTTTTGGCGGAAATCTAAGAAGTGACTCTAGTTTAGATTATGCTCTGGACAAACTAAAAAACAAAAAGCTTGGTTCTTATAAGAAACTAGCTTATCTCACAAGGGCGATATTAGTAGATCACCCCTTTTCAGACGGAAACAAAAGAACAGCTGCCTACGCTGCATTAAGACTTGCTAATGAACTTGGTAAAAAAGTTAACATGGAATTGTTGGCCCATCACTTAGCTTCAATAGCTAAAGGCAATATACATGATATAAAAAATATTGAATGGAGACTAAAGAATGCAATTAACTAAAACAGACAAAAAAATTTTGAAGAAATACAAAAAGGTATTCGAAATGCTAGAAAATTACGACAAAACAAGAGAATTTCCGTTTCATAAAAAAAGAATAGACATAACCCTGTCAGTTAAAGCCATAGAGAAGCTAAAAAAATTAAAGGAAAAAACAGGCAAACCAATCTCGCATATTATTGAGGAGCAGATACAAAGGAGCTAAAATAATGCGCAACAACAACATTTAAATATATGGTAAGACATATCTTACTATGGTAGAATTTGAAATAACAAGGCTTAGCTCAAAAGGACAGATAGTTATTCCTAGCAGCATGAGAAAGGGCCTGAAGGAAGGGGAGAAAATCATACTTATAAGAGACGGGGACAAGATAATCCTCAAAAAAGCCTCTGAAATGGACAAGCAGTTTAAAGAAGATTTGGAATTTGCCAGAAGAACAGAAGAAGCCTACAAGAGAATTGAGGCGGGGGAATACATTGAAATGGATGCTAAAGACTTCTTAAAAGAAATGAAAAAATGGTGAAGTTAAGAAGAGATAAGCTCTTCGAAATAAAATTCAATAAAATAAAGGACAATTTACTTAGGGAAAGAATCAAGAAACAAATAGAGAAAATAATCCAAAATCCAGAAGTAGGAAAGCCGATGATGTACAATCGCAAGGGAACGCGAGAATTGTATGTAAACCCATTCAGATTATCTTATGCATATATCAAGTCAGAAGATAGAATAATTTTGCTGGATTTATATCACAAAAAAGAACAATAACAACCCCAAAAATCCAGTCTTCTAAAAATTCCAAAAACTATCTGGCAGCAACCTGAAAGCCTGCCCTTTCCAAAAGCACTTTTGTAAGCTCAAGCCTGCCTCTGAATGAGGTCTGAAAGATCCCATCTCCCGAGTCAGAGCCAGTGTACATGCTTAGTTCTCTGAGCGCTTCATCCGGCCCTAATGGCAGCGTGAAATGTGCCAAAGCTATCCCATTTTTTATTTCTTCCCTTAATCCTTCCGCATCCTGTTGCGGATTGAAAACTTTCTCTCTTATTATTCCTGCGCCTTTGGGAGCAAAAATATGCCCTGGAAGGCATGTCGGATAATGAAAGAATGCCCTTTCTCCTAGCCTTTCGGAATGCTCTCCCACAAGTCTTCCATAGATTTCCAGATTTTCAAAAACAAGCCTGCCTGCTTTAACAATTCCTTCCCTGTCGCCTTCTCTTAATGCATCATCGACAGAATAAAAATTATCGAGAAGATCCTCATGAATCCTGAAATGTGCCCGAATATCCTCGCTTCCTTCCCTGATTCTCTGGTTCATCATCTCTATGCCCCTGGCCTCAGGATCTGTGCAATCATAAAACATATGGGAAAGAAAGTATCTTCCTGCTAAAAGTTTAATATCTGAAGGAACAGAAATAGGGTCACAGGCGGAAAGCGTGCAGGCCTCATATGCCGAAGACAATTTCCACAGCAATTCCATTAAAATCCCCCATAACCTAAGTTTAAATATTTGTCTGTGATTTTTCGCAACCCCCAAAAACCCCAAACCAACATCTTTAAAAACCCCTAAATCCACATATTTCCGTAATGTTAGAAGTAGGGAGACTCGATGTTTTTCGGTTTGAACTAGTTCTAAGATATAACAACATATGAGTGTAAGGAGGAATAGCAAATAATGAAAGTTTACGTAGGAAATTTGTCTTTTGAGATAGACGATGAGAAGCTCAGGGCAATCTTCGCTAAATTCGGAGAAGTCCAGGAAGCTGTTGTCATCAAGGACAAATATTCAGGAAGGTCCAAGGGATTCGGTTTCGTTACCTTCTCAGATGACGCTGCTGCAAACAAGGCGATAAAGGAAATGAACGACAAAGAAGTTGATGGCAGGGCTCTGAAAGTCAACGAGGCAAGGCCGATGGAAGAAAGGCCGCCGAGAAGAGAGGGCGGAAGAGGATTCGGCGGTGGCGGTGGCAGAAGAGACTTCGGCGGCCCCAGAAGAAGATTCTGATTTTCTTTTAGAATCCACAAAATTTGTTTTTAATTTTTTATTTATCTTTTTAGCATATATTTCTTATAATATATTTTGCAGCATATAGTTGGAACTATGTCTCAAATAAATAAAATAAACAGAATTAAAAAATAAAAAAAGACCGCCCAAGCGTGGCCGGTCTAAAGAAAAAAAGAGGCGTGGTTTTAACTCCTAGCCATGGTGTATATTGACCACAATGCAGACAGCCCTACCAAATCATAAATGATGTCGGTAAAGGTTCCTGCTCCGAAAAGTGTTCCAACCAGGTTGAAATCAAAGAATCCTACTAAACCCCAATTAAGTCCTCCGATTACCAGCAGGACATATGCAACCCAGTCGATGGTACCCATTTTCATTTTTCCACCTCCCTTTTACCTCTTTTAATTAATATTATTATTAAAGTTTCAGAGTATAAAAACCTAACTGATTATATGGAAACAAAAGTTATTAAAAAGAATTGTTCATTGAAATTTAAATGAATGATTATAAGCCGAAGCCAGGAGATATAGCTTTCTATCTTGAAGGGGAAAACTTGGTTCTCGGAGTGGAAATTTTAGAAGTTCTGTTGGACAAAGAAAAGGAAGCATACAAATTAAAAATCAACGAAGTATTAAGAGAGGGCGAAAGCAGGTTCACAAGAAACATTCAGCCGGATGAAACTTTTGTCTGCTCGAGGGAAAGGGGCTCTTTTTCCCGGAGCGGACTGTGGGAATTAGTTTTTGACAAGCCAAGGTTTTTATGATTTAATTAGCAAACCTTTTAAACTCCGGAAAACTCGGATTTTTGTAAGTCGGGAAGTTAACTTTCGGAATTCGGCTCTTGAGTGGGCAGATGTCGAAAAATATCGATATCGAATTCTGAGGAAGGTCCGGCCACCACAATAAGGTTGTCTTTCGAAAGAAAGATTCTCGCGAGGGAAAGCTCCAGAACAGAAACGATCCTATTAAGTTAGGCTGAAACGGCTGCCTCAACCGGTGCAACCTCGTATGAGGGCTTAGTCGAATGTTAACGCGTTCGGTCTGTCCGAAAGGAACGGCGAACGACAGAAGCTGGCCTATTCCTGGCTTACATTTTATTTTAATAGTAAAAGATTTAAAAGTGGCTGAGCTACAAATATCTAACGGGCAGGTAGCTCAGTGGGAGAGCACATGACTGAAGCTCATGGCGTCGGGGGTTCGATTCCCTCCCTGCCCATCTAATATGCTTAATTTTCAGTTCAGAACAGTTGAAAGTAGAAGAGATCTAACGAGACTATTAGAATTTATCAGGCAACAGGACTTGAATTATCCTAGTTATCAGGACTGGGTTGCAAGAACAGAAGCAGAAATAGAAATGGGCTGGAAAACAGGAGTTATAGCTTTAAGCAATAATTTGGTTGCTGGAAATATCATCTGGCAGCCGCATAAAGAACTTAAGGGCGTAAGAGAAATAAAAAATCTAAGGATTCATCCTTCTGTAAGAGAAAGGTATTTTGCAAGATTTTTGATGAAACAGGCAGAAGTCGAAGACAGAGATTATCATGAGTTGATGCTTGATTTAAGAGAAAACCATCCTGAAAAAATACCCTTGATGAATATGCTTGTTTCCATGGGTTATGTAAAACTTTACGCAGTTAATTTATATGATCAAAATGTTAGGGATATTGTGGTGGTAAAGAAAGCTGCTTAATCATCAAAAACATTTATAAAATCAAAATTATTTATCCTGATATAAAAGATGGCTGAAAAAATAGACTTAGCTTCTGTGGCTTACACCCTTGGAGTCTTGAGCATAGTTTTCGCTTTCTTCAGTCCTCTTGCCGGGCTTGTCCTTGGGATCGTTGGTTTTGTCCAGAGCAAGAGGCAGAAAGCAGAAAAAGCCAAAAAACTAAACACGATAGGAATAGTTCTGAGCGTTATATTCTTAATTATTTCTGTTTTACTTTTGATTTTTGCAGCAAGATTAGGGATAGGCAACACCGGAAATTTCCCGATATTCTAAAATGGAAATAAAAAGTATGAGAAACTCCAAAAGAGCAGCAATGGAAATGTCTGTAGGGACAATGGTCACTATAGTCCTCCTAATGATAGTCCTCGTCCTTGGAATATTTTTCATACAGAGGATTTTCAGGACAGGAACAACTGCAATAGATGGAATAGATGCTAAGATTCAGAATGAAATAGACAATTTATTTACGCAGGAAGGAAAGAAACTCGTTGTTTACCCGAAAGAGAGGGAAATAAGCATTGAACAGGGAGAGGATGGGGGATTTGGATTTTCTGTTGAAAATAAGGATACTGTAAGCGGGGAATTTAGTTATTTGGTTTCTGCAGGGGAGATAGCATCCAACTGCCAATTGACAATAGCGCAGGCCGATAGCCTGATTATACTTGGAAAATCCGGAACATTTTCCTTAGCGTCTGGAAATAAGCTTGAGGATGCTATTTTTGTTAAGTTCGATGTTTCTGAAACAACCCCTCTTTGCAGGATAAGATACAACATAGATGTTGAAAAAGACGGGGAAGTTTACGCGACTTCTACTATTGACCTCGAAATCATTTAAATTTTTAAATTGCTCTTTCTTTAGAAAGTAATGATAAAGCTCTACAACACACTAACAAGGAAAAAAGAGGTTTTCAAGCCATTAAAAAAAGGCCAAGTCGGAGTTTACACATGCGGGCCGACAGTTTACTGGTACCAGCACATAGGAAACCTGAGAACTTACATCTTCGCCGACATTTTAAAGAGAGTTTTTTTATATAATAATTATAAAGTAAAGCATATCATTAATGT
This sequence comes from Candidatus Nanoarchaeia archaeon, assembly GCA_035282925.1. Classification (GTDB taxonomy): domain Archaea; phylum Nanobdellota; class Nanobdellia; order Pacearchaeales; family GW2011-AR1; genus ASMP01. Next base: position 753 of record DATEUW010000039.1, on the reverse strand, counting down.
AACAGACGTTGGTCATTTGACTTCTGATGCAGACACGGGGGAAGACAAGATTGAGAGGGCTGCGAAACGTGAAGGCAAAACAGCCAGGGAAATTGCAGATTATTACCTGAGAATTTTTCAGGAAGATTTCAAAAAACTGAATATATTGGAGCCAAACTCCTGGCCAAAGGCGACAGAGCACATTAAAGAGCAGATAGAGCTGATAAAAAAACTGGAGGAAAAAGGCTTCACCTACAAAACAAATGACGGCATTTACTTCAACACAGGCAAATTAAAAGATTACGGGAAGCTTGCAAGGCTGAAAATCAGAGGATTACAAGCTGGAAAAAGAATCTCTCTCGGAGAAAAAAAGAACAAGACAGATTTCGCACTCTGGAAGTTTTCTCCTTTGGGAGAAAAAAGGCAGCAGGAATGGGATTCTCCCTGGGGAATCGGATTTCCAGGATGGCACATTGAATGCAGCGCAATGTCAATGAAATACCTGGGAGAGAACTTTGACATTCATACAGGAGGACAGGATCACATCCAGATTCATCACACAAATGAAATCGCACAGAGCGAGGCTGCAACAGGAAAACCTTTTGTCAGATACTGGCTCCACGGAGCATGGCTTTTGTTCAGGGGAAGAAAAATATCCAAGAGTCTCGGAGGACTTTACACAATTTCAGAACTAGAAAAGCTTGGCTTTGAACCAATAGATTTCAGATACCTTTGCCTCGGAACGCATTACAGAAAACCTCTAAGCTTTACTAT
>DATEUW010000038.1:0-8686 GCA_035282925.1 Candidatus Nanoarchaeia archaeon | reverse complement strand
AAAACAAGAAGGCTTATCGAAGTGGGTTTAAGAAAATTCGGAAAATAGACTTTCTTTTTTAAAGCATCAAATAGAGCACTATCGTCGGCAGAAGCAGGCATCCCATCATCTGCGTCCTTCTTACACCAAGGGAGATGCAGTAAATTCCGGTGAATGCAGAAATTGCAAAAGCCAACAGCCCGAGAAATCCCGAAATCAGAAATACCATAGCTACGAGAACAATCAAGGTAAATACCGAGAGTTTTGTATAATTTATCTTATTCATCTTTTTGGAGAAGAAAGCAGAAAGTTTTTTGGTTAGGAAAAAAGAAATTATCCCGGAAATTAGCGCGACTATTAAAATAAGGATTAAAATTTTTTCTGAAGGAATTCCTATCAGTTCTTTTATTGCTGCGGCAGCTCCTGTCCTTGTTTTTAAGATTGCATAAAGAGAAAGGAAGGAGAAAGCCATGACGAGCGTGTTTGTGGCTCCAAGCAGAACGAGGAATCCTTTCCTGTCTGTTTTTGAAATCGTGTTTCCGAGAATTGCAGCCTGCCCGCTTCCCAAGCCAGGAAGAAAACCGCACAAGGGAGAGGCTATCAATGCCCCTAAAATAGGTTTTCTGAAACTGGTTTTTTCCTGTTCAAGGGTCTGCTCAGGAATCTGTGTCTTAGTTTTTATGGAAAAAATCAGACTGGAAGCACCGAACAGGCCTGTGAGCAAAGGAAGAAGAGGCTGATTCAGATTTTCAAGATTCAAAACTATAAGGCCGAGAATTCCTGCCAGAGAATAAGCCAGCAATGAATAAAATTTTTTCTTTTCCAAAAAAACCATTATCAATGAGACAAATATGAGAATCCACGGAATAAATGCCTGAGCCATAGGATATATTTTTTTGACAAGAACTATCAACGGAAATGCGAGAATCATTGTCAGTATTATCGCTGCGAGCCCTCCATAAGCAGTCAACATCACTGCAGCATGGCCTTTTCCTTCTTTGAGAAGCTCGTGCCCAGGCAATACGGAAAGTTCTGTGTCTGTGTCAGGACAACCCAAAAAAACAGAGGGAATGAAATCTACAAAGGTGTGGGTTATTGCCATAGAGGTTATGAAAACAACGAAGTATAAGCCAGGCATAAAAAATAAAAAAGAGACAGATGCAGAGACCAGCAAAGCGCCGATAAGATTTATGTGGATTCCCGGCATGAGGCCTGTGAAGGTTCCGGCAAGAATTCCGAGAAGGAGAAAGAGAAGAATTTCTATCAGCATGGAGATATATTATCTTTAATTTTTAAAAGCATTAGCGTGTTAAAAGATATGGTTTTCGTTAAATTTAATAATTGTCTTTCTTTCTGTCTGATATGGTAATGGGCGCTGAGGAAAGATTCAGGCTGATTGCAAGAAATACAGAGGAAATTGTGACAGAATCAGAGCTTAAGGAACTGCTGAAGAAAAAAGAAAAACCAGTTGTTTACCTCGGAACAGCGATAACCGGAAGGCCGCATGTAGCTTATTTTCTGTGGGTTCTGAAACTTGCAGATTTTCTGAAGGCAGGATTTAAGGTTAAAATTTTGCTTGCAGATTTACATGGGGCTTTGGACGGAACTCCCTGGGTAATCCTTGACAAGAGATATGATTATTATGAAAAAATAATTCCTCTGATGTTTGAGGCCATAGGGGTTGACACCAAAAATATGGAATTCGTCAAGGGAAGCGAATTTGAATTAAAGCCGGAGTATATGTATGATGTCCTGCAGGTTTCCTCTCTGGCATCTGTACATGATTTGAAAAAGGCTGCGTCAGAGGTTGTTAAATTCGGTGATAATCCGAAACTCTCGGGTTTTGTCTATCCGATAATGCAGATGATTGATGAGCAGTATCTTGGAGCAGATGTGCAGTACGGCGGAGCTGACCAGAGAAAAATTTTCATGTTCGCCAGGGAATACCATAAAAAGATAGGATACAAGCAGAGGGTGGAGGTCATGACTCCTATGATTCCCGGGCTTGTCGGAAAAAAAATGTCGGCTTCTGATGAAAAATCAAAGATAGACTTATTGGATGACGAGAAAGCAATAAGAAGCAAGATACAGAATGCAGAATGCGTTGAAGGAGATCCCGACAACGGAATAATGGCTTTCCTGAGATATGTCATAATGACCATGAAGCAGGATAAAAAAGAGAAGTTTGTTATCAAGCGGGATAAAAAATATGGCGGGGATTTAGTCTATAAAAATTATAAAGAGCTTGAGAAAGATTTTATTGATAAAAAGATCCATCCCCTCGATCTGAAGAATTCAGTTGCAGACGAGATTATCAATCTTTTGAAACCAATACACAAATACAGAAAAGAACTTGAAGTCTTGTCAAAAAAGGCTTATTCTTAGCGTGTTTTAAATTCAACGACATCCAGGTCTTTGAGCCCATGGTTCAAGCCTACTTTCTGCCCACGAAATTTTGAGCTTGGCCCCCATATTTTGGTTTCCTTTACTTTTCCATAATCTCTGAAGATTTTTTCCGCAACATCTTTGACAGTTGAATTTTGCTTCATAATCAAAGGAGAATCTGATTTGTCTTTTCCGGGCTCTTTTGTAAATACTCTTATCTTTCCGAACGCCTGGAAAATTTTTTCTTTCAGTTCTTCAAAACCTTTCCTTGTTTTTGTGGATATCACAACAAAATCATGCTTTTTGCTTTTGAGAGTCGCTTCTATTTTTCTCGTGTCCTGTGCTTCGTCCTTGATGTTGAATATTATTAATTTTTTCCCCTTAGCCCTGTTTAATTCAGGAAGTATTTTTTCTAAATCATCCAAGATTACTATAACAATCAGAATTACGTCGGCTGTGTTGACCAGGCCGCTGTCATAATAATCTGATTCTACTGCGGGAATTTCAATAAGCTGAATGTTTGTCCCTGCATATTTCATTATTCCTACGACAGGAGTTTTTGTGGTAAAATAGTAAGAGGCAATTTCAGGAGCTGCATTTGTCAGCGAAGAAAGAAGAGTGGATTTTCCCGAATTTGTGAAACCAACGATGACCGCCTGCATCTCCTCTTTTTTAATTCCGGGTTTTCCTCCCTTTCCCGATTTTTTGGATTTCTCCTGCTGCTCCAGAAATTTTTTGAGTCTTGTCCTTAATTGCGCCAGCAAGTTCTCGCTCCCCTTGTGCTTTGGGGCCACAGATATCATCTTTTTCAGTCTTTCAATTTTCTCTTCAAGGGTCTGTGCAGCCAAATATTCTTTTTCAGCCGCAATATACTCCGGATGTGCATTTATCGGCATACATATTTTAAACTATCCTGACTTAAAAAATTTATGACAATGGGAACTTCGTCCAGGCTTGGCCAAAGTAGAGATGATATGCTCCAAAAAATAATCCAGAAGAAGGAATTCTCCTGGCTTCCAAAAAAAGACGTTGAGACGGCTTTTTCACATTTTGAAAAAAGGCAGACCAGCGATGAAGAAAAAGTAAGGTTAACTAGGGAGCTGCTCCATAAGGTTTTCGGGGCATTTGGAAGCAGGAAGCTCCTGATTCCAAAAAAGAGAACAGAGGAGTGGATTTTGAGAAAACACCTTTCAACCAGGGAAAGGCTTCCATATTACAGGGAAATTTACGAAAGAATTCTCAGGGGACTTGGAAAAAAGATAAGCATCCTTGACCTTGGCGCAGGAGTCAATGGTTTCAGTTACAGGTATTTTAGAGAAATTGGATTTGATGTTAATTATACCGGGTTTGAGGCTACAGGACAATTTGTTGAATCGATGAACAATTATTTTAAGAATAACAAAATAAAAGCAAAGGCATTGCATCTAAGCTTATTTCAATTAGGGGAGATAAAAAAATTAATTAAAAAAACCGAAAGACCGAGAGTTATCTTTTTGTTTAAGGTTCTGGATTCTTTAGAGATGCTGAAAAGAGACTGTTCCAAGGAACTTGTATCTGCAATTTCCCCTGCTGCAGACAGGACAATCGTAAGCTTCGCGACAGAGAGCATGGTAAAAAGGAAAAAATTCATGGCCAAAAGAACCTGGTTCCTTGATTTTTTAAAAGAAAATTTTTCTGTTCTTGATGATTTTGAGATTGGAAAAGAGAGATACCTGGTCTTTAAAAAGTAAAATTTATATAGAACTTTCATTTTAACTTGATATACAATGGATCAGCAAAATCCACAGCCTGCAGAACAACAGCAATTTCAGCCCCAACCACAGCAACCAGTAGAACCAGAGCCGGAAAAAAAGAATAACTGGAAAATCTGGATAATGATTATTGTTGTCGTAATAATCGCGGCAGGCCTCGGATTTTATTTCCTCTCTTCTTAAACTTCCTAAAAAATTCCCGGATTAATCTTTAAATACCTCAGAATCTTTTTTAATGAATGTACAATAAATTCTTCAGGAAAATTCTGAAAAATGGGATGACTCTTATTTTTGAAAAAAGAAACCTGCCTGTCGTCAGTGTAGGTATTGCAGTGCGACACGGAGGAGTTAACGAATCCTTATCAGAAAGGGGAATTTCCCATTTCATCGAGCACATGCTTTACAAAGGAACAAAGAAAAGAACATACAAGCAAATTTCTCAGGAAATTGAGAAAAATGGGGGAATTATGAACGGATTTACCGAAGAACAGATAACCGCATTTTTCTGTAAGATGCCGTCGGACAAGCTGCACATAGCCCTCGATGTTTTAAGTGACATGGTCAAAAATCCGCTCTTTGATGCAAAAGAAATGGAAAAAGAAAGAAAAGTCATTTTTGAAGAGATGGAAATGGATCGCGATGAACCTATGCGTTATTCTTTTGATAAAATCCAGGGTTTTTTATATGAAAATCCTCTCGGAACTCCTTTGATAGGAACCCATGAAAGCATGAATTCCATTGACAGAAAAAAGATGCTCAAAAAATTCAGAGAAGTTTACAAGCCGAACAATATGATGCTCTGCGTTGTTGGTCAGGCGGATTTTGATGAGCTGATAAAATTTGTGGAAAAAACATTCGGAAAAAAGAGAGGCACAATAAAAAAACAAAAGATATCCTTGAAGCACGATCATAAAATTGAAACAAGAAAAGGAATAGACAGGGCAAGCATGGTGCTCGCATTTCATTCCCCACTGTCAACTGACAGAAAAATCTATGCCTCTAAAGTTTTAATTGCCATAATGGCTCTCGGAATGTCATCGCGGCTTTTTAGTGAGATAAGGGACAAGAGAAATCTGGCTTATGCCGTCTTTGGGGATGTGACTGCAAACAAGGAGTTTTCTTACAGCTATATTTATGTCGGAGCAATGAAGGAAAACCTAGAAAAAATTAAAAATATCATCCTTGGCGAATTCAAAAAGGTATCTCAGAGCTTAAAGGAAAAAGAGCTAGAAGATACAAAAAACCAGCTCGTAGGAAATTACAGAATATCTATGGAAAATTCCGAGGGGCAGATGAACCAGCTGCTCTTGTCTGAAATTGACGGAAAGGCGAAGGAATTCTACGAATTTGAGAAAAACATCAGGGCTGTGAAACTGAAAGATGTCAGGAAGCTTGCAAAAATAAAGAAATACAGCTTTTTTGCCTTGGTGCCGGAATAAAATTTTATAATAAACCTTATAAACAATAAAGCCTTTTTTCTAAAATGAAAAAAGAGGCTTTGTTAATCTCTTTGTCGTTCATTCTCATTTTGTCACTAGGCATTGTTTCTGCTGGCTGGCTTTCTGATTTCTGGAATAAAATTACGGGAAATCAGATAGAAGATGGGACTGAAATTGAAATCTCTTGTTATGATTCCGATGGCGGCGCGGATGCAAATGTGAAAGGAAAAGTGGATGTAACTGTAACGGGAATAATAAGCCGCAATTTTATAGGGGAGGATTTTTGTGAGGTTTATGATGGTTCGGTTGGTTGGACAGAAGTCAAATCATGTTCTGGCTATGATAGGGAATGCTCTGTGCGTGAAAAATACTGCGATACCAATGCTCCAAACGGGATAGGTGCAATTGATATACGCTGCCCAAATGGATGCAGTGACGGTGCATGTGTAAAAGCCAGTCTATCTCCATCTATTGCCCTTCTTTCTCCCAATGGAGGAGAATATTTTACTCTTGGTCAATTCGTTACAATATCATGGAGTTCTAAGGGTATTTCAGAAGTTACAGCTACTTTAAAATCAGTTAAAGCACAAGAGCGGGGTGGCGTTCACACCGTTGGATTAGGTGTGTTTAGGGACAATAATAGCACTATACCAACAACTAAATATGCCAAAGCTATTATTCCTAGTTTCGTCACTCCTGCAGATGACTGGAAACTAATCATTTCAGACAATGATATATTGTGTAGTCGTATTGGTGGCTGCATATTAGATGAAAGCGATAAACCATTCACTATTGCTGCTGTACCTCCAACCAGTATTAACATTATTTCACCGAATGGGGGTGAGACATGGGAGACTGGTAAGACTTATCCTGTTTCATGGGAGTCAATAAATGCACCATCAAATGCGTGGGTTGGTCGTATTTCTTTATTCAAAAACAATGGTGCTGTATTCCTAATAGATTTAGTACCATTTCTAAGTTATTCTCCTACAAACGGTTCTGTTCAATGGATTGTGCCAACAAATAGCGTTACAGGCAATGATTTCAAGGTGCAAGTAATTCTATATAAAGGCGATGTTGGCAGCGAATCAGTAGTAGCTTCCGATTTCAGCGATACGCCTTTTAGCATAGTCGGTTCTGGCGGTGGCGGGACTCCTATAGGATACATAATACAAGGAATAAACCAGATAATTCCTGTTTATTATACTCCGAGTCAAAGCCCAAATACACCTTGCGATATGTCCACCCCCTTTCCATCTCAGGCATGCGATGGTACAGCAATATTCTATGATGAAGATGCGGTAAGCCAGTGTACTATTGGCGATGTAGTATATACAATCTTCCTAAAAGCCAGCTGTTCTGCGACAACTACCTGCACAGATTCTGATGGCGGACTAAATTATTACGTAAAAGGAACTTTGAATGAGGTGGGTGTTGATCCAAAACTTGCAACTGATTTCTGTGATGATTCATTCCCCAGCTACAATCTAAGAGAATATTATTGTGACAATAATGGTAATGGCCAATCTGTACCATATAATTGCCCTAACGGCTGTAGCGATGGCGCGTGTATTACAGAGACCGAAAACATAGGATTTCGTTATGCATATTGGCAGTGCCAAAATGGAGAAGAACAAAATCAAGGAAGCCCGTCCTCTTGCAAGCCCTCCGAAATATGGTATAGCTATGCCACGCAATTTTGTGAAGGTAAATGTAATGAGAAAACCGAGAAATGCGGAATTAGCTCGTTTAGTGTTTCTATAGAATGTGCATCTGGAGAAATAATTATAGAAGCTAATGAAACAACCATAAGCGGAAATTACACAGCAGCCAGTAAATCGGAAGATATTCTGACGTGCGAGAATAGCTGCCCATTTGAAGGTTCTTGCTTGCCTATAGGGATTAGGGCAGAAGGAAAGTATTGTAACATTGATGGTACATTAACCACACAATTAACAGAAGGACAGCAATGCGACAACAATTTTGAATGTGAAAGCAATGTTTGCGTTTCTGGGCAATGTGTCGAGACAAGTTTGATTCAAAAAATTCTGGAATGGTTCAGGAATTTATTTAGTGAAGAAGAATAAGCAATCTTAAAAACTCCATTTTTGCTCTGGTTCCAGAATAGCTCGGTTTTTCCTGGCCGAACTGATATAATTTATAAATCAGATATTTCTAAATAAGGAATGAAAGCCACACACAAAAAGTTTGCCTTGCTTGTCCTGTCAGACATTTTTATCTTAAGCAGCTTCGGGCTTATAGGGCCGATTTTTGCAGTCTTTATAACTGAAAATCTTATCGGAGGAACCCTTGTAACAGCAGGGCTTTCAACAACAATTTTCTTGATTGTAAAGTCAGTTGTACAACTTCCTCTTTCCAGGTATTTTATTGACAAGCAAAAGCACAAAACACACTCGCTTCTGGCCGGGACTTTTCTGATAATCACTGTTCCATTCATCTATTTTTTTGCCAAGAGCATTTACACTATTTTTATTGCCCAGGCGATTTTTGGATTGGGTGCAGCACTCGCCTATCCCGCATGGTTCAGCCTTTTCACGACTTACATTGACAAAAAGCACAGGGGTTTTGAATATACTTTATGGAGCACAGGTGTGGGAGTAGGAACAGCCATTGCAGCTTTTTTGGGAGCAAAGGCGGCTGATGTCCTAGGTTTCAGGGTTTTATTTTTCATCGTCGGCTTCATAGCTTTTCTTGGTTTCTTGAACCTGATTATTCTGGACAGAATAGAATCCAGAAAAAAATGACCAATATCAGGGCATTTATTGCAATAGACCTTCCTGGAAATATCCTAAAAGAGATAAAGAATATTCAGAAAAAACTTCCGATGTTTACGGGAAAGAAAACAGAGCCAGAAAATTTACATCTTACATTGAAATTTTTGGGAAATGTCGATGAAAAAGTTTTGTCTAATGTTAAGAAGAGACTTAGGGAGATTAAGCTTAAGAGTTTTGAAACACAAATAAATAAGATTGGTTTTTTTGATAATCAAAAATCCAGAAATTATAACAGGCAAATTATTGTTTGGCTTCATATGACAGACTGCAATGAATTGCAAAAAAATGTTGACAATGTATTGAACCGCCTGTTTGAAAAAGAGAGAAGATTTATGTC
>DATEUW010000037.1:0-4516 GCA_035282925.1 Candidatus Nanoarchaeia archaeon | reverse complement strand
GTATCTGGCTGCAAAGCGTTTTCAATCTGGTAAAAGGGGTAACTGGGGCTGAATACATGGATGGCGGAGTTATCCATTTCTCTGTGCCATTTTGGCTGTGATTCCCTATACTTCGCAACCTGATGAACAGTAACTGCTGCGTCCTGAATTTTCCCCGCACTTTTTTTTTCTTCAAAATCAGCCTTTGTCTTACAAAACGTCCATTTGCCTTCATCCCTGTATCCTGTTAGTTTTAAAGCTTTAAATCCTTGATAATAATCATTTACAGGATTCCCTTTGCCGATACCGTATTTACAATTTGAGTCAAGGGCATTCTGAATATGCTCTTCCATTCCACATAATTTAGCTTGCATTGGCTCCATTATTGAATAAATCGGCAGATCATTAATATGCAGGTTTTGCAGGCGGTTGAGCTGTTCTTGTCTTATTAAACCTTTGCAGACCAGAGCTTGTAATATCATGGCTGTATCTCCCCAGTCGTTCCATCCATGCATCATTTCCATTTCGACATTAGCCATTAGTTCCGCCGGATGTCTTTTCTTTAATTTGGCAATGCCATCCTGCGTTCTGAGCAATTCCCAATATTGTTCATAAACTCTTATTCTTTCTTTTCCATTCCATCCTTCAACAACTTTTTTTTGCTGATCTTTCCAGGAGTCAAATTTGGCCACGTTTTGATTTGTCCAGCCTTGCCATGATCCCTGTCCCCAGGTTTCATCCATGCCTTCGCGGATTTTACTTAAGACCAATTGTTTTATTTCCGGATCTTCCAGCATCTCCGTCTGTGTGAAATTGGTTGGAATTCTTACAGTTGGAGTATATTTATTCATGTTCCTAATGAACCTTATGTCCAGAAAGTCTTCGACTGCGAAAATTCCTCTATTCTCAAAGCCTTCAAAACAAGCTGCCTTTAATTCAAATTCATCCCTGGCGGCATATAATTTTTCTTTGATATCGTCGTGTCCAAAATTTTTGAATGATTCCCTGAACTGGTTGACACGTTCATCTTGTTTGGCTTGCAGGAGTTTGGCGAATTCGCTTCCGACTACCGTTCCGGAAAATACACCTTTAAGAAGTTTTAAGGCCGCGTATTGGGTGCGGAATTCCGCGATATTTCTAATATGCTCGATACCCTGGTCAATTGCCCTGATAAAACTCATGGGCGTCATTATTTGAATATCCTTCCAGTACAATTCCTTAGCTACGCTTGAGTATCTGAATGGATAAGCCGCCACATCATATATTTTCCTTCCTACCGCGGCGGCTCCGGCCATGGTTGCTCCGGCTAGTTCGGAGTTCGTTATGGCGGCATAGTTGGCGTAGTTAGGATATTCCTTGGCTATTTCCTTTAATCTTTCGATGGTGATTTCTCCCGGCCGTCCGATTATTCCCATACCCTTGATTACTTCGCCATTTTCCAGTCTTTTTTTGAGTTCTTCCAAAAATTCCTCATCGGGAATCAGGTTTCCCTCTTCATCATACTGAAGATGAGATTCTCTCTCTTCCAAACTCTTTCTGTTTTTTTCTTCACTGATGATACCGAAGGCTTTTTGAAAATTTTCGTCCTCAATCAGCGGCGACGCTGGCAGCTTTTCAAGCTCATTGTCCTTCTGGTATTTTTCATCATCTTTTTTTAATTTTTCTCCTTCAAACAAATCCTCCAGTTCAGGTGGAATCTTAGGGGATAATACTTTTTTGTATTCTGTTTTCTCTTTATTCCAGACAATTCTGTGAGTTAAAGTTTCTCTGTCTTTTCCAGGAATTACCGCTACATGAGTTTGTAGTTGGTTGATTGGGAAAAAGACTGAGTCCATATAAAGCCGGTCTCCTTGTTCTCCAAAACTGAATAATTTTTCCAGAGCCATAAAGTCACCCCCATCGACCGCGTCCCTGGCTCTTTTGATTAAAGATACTGCTCTGTCTTTGAAGGTGGCCGGTTTACCCTGCAATCTATGAAATTGGAATTTTCCATCAGTCCTGGTAAATGGATATTTCTTGGCGGCGTTAAATCTTAGTGCGGTCATGGGATGGTCAATGCTCATCACCTTGCTCAATTTTTGGGCTTCTCCGGCATTATTTTCCGCCACTTCATAAAAATCTCCATAAAGGGATGTCAAAGCTTTCATCAAAGTCTTTTCGTCATCAAGTTTGCCTAAGATCTCATTTCCTTTGGCGGCGCCCAAAACCTTTATGGTCTTCTCGTATCTTTTTAGGTTGTTTCTTTCATACTCCAGCCCTTCCAAATCCATCTGTTCCTCCAGAGGCAATTGTTTTTTATCTTTTTTGTTCCTATATATCTGTTGTCCTCCATACAGGATATATAGTCCTTTTTCATCAGTAAGTTCTTCGCGATTGAAGAAATATTCATCTTCGGCTAATTTATCAATTATCTGATGGATGCTGTCAAATTCCTCAAAATCATTTTTGCCGGAGAATTTCCTATGGGAAATTTCTCTGAGCTTACTTAATTCTTGTCTTATTTTTTCAAGTTTTTCACCTTTTATGTAGGGGTTGTTATCTGCGTCCTTCGGCTTCTCTTCTCCAGGCGATATTGGTTCTGTTTTTCTTGCGGGCCATAAATATCCATCTAGTTCTTGTCCCAATTTTCTTTTTTCTTCCGGAACTTGTCTTAATTGTTCCTGATGTTGGGCTTCGGTAAAATGCCTCCGTTCCGGTTCCGGAATATTTTTAATTGCCTTTCTAATTTCTGTTTCATGCTCCTTAAGTCTGCCCGTATATGCCAATACTTGCATAGTCTCTCTGGCTTGGTAGGGGTATTCGAATTTAATTCCAGTTCTTATTTTTTCCAGAACGTCATTTATGTTCTGATAACCTGCTTCTTTTTCTCTGTCTGCTTCTTCTAAAATCCTGGCTTTCTTCAATTCGTTTTCTGCTTCTTTTTTAGCTTTCTGAGCTGCTGCGATTCTTTTTTCAGACGCTTTTAGCTCTTCCTTTATTTCCCTGACATCAATTCCAGCTTTTGCCTCTTCCTCCAGGCTGGCGGCTTCTTCCTGTGCCTCGGTCAGTTCTTCTTCAATTTCAGATAATTTCTTTTCCTTCTTTGAGACTATCTGCGCCTCATCCTTTTTTTCGATTTCATTTTCATATATTAAATATTCCCGAACCGTTCTGAAAATATCAAAGGATCCTTTGTTGTTTCTTAATCTTTCCAATCTTTCTTCGGGATAAGCTCTTCTTTCCAGATATTTATCCGCTTCGTCTTTGCTGTCTTGGAGGTATTTTTTTGCGTCTTCTTTTCTTTTTATATTTCTGATTTCTTTTATCACTGAGTCTGATTTCTCCTTAAGTATGTCTTCTCTGAATCCGGCCGCGCTTTTCAAATGATATTTGTCTTCGACATCGGCTATGTCTCCGGAGAGCTTTTCAATATAATATTTAGCTGTATATTTCTCTCCACGAAAGTCAAGTAAGAGTTTTTTAAGTTCTTTTTTAATCCGGATAATATTCCGCTTGTAGACATCTGTGATTGGTTTGTATTCACCGGTAACTTCGTCATAAACAATTTTTTCTTTTTCTTCTGAAAGTTCACTTAGAAGTATTTTTAATTCATAGGCCTTTATCCCATTCAGTTTTTCAGCGAAACTAAGTGTGTAATCGTCTGCAACATTGCTGGCCATGCCTTTGGCTAACAATTCCCGCACATCTTCTTCTGTCATGATTTGGCCTTCTTCCAGTTCTTCAACACTTAGGAGTATTATTTCCTCGTGAAAATCCATTTCGTAACCGCCAAAATCTTCAATTAATTTTTTTTCCATTTTTTTGTGCGCTCCCTGGTGTCCCTTCTTAAGTGACTGCTTTAAATCTTCATATACTTTTTTGAGAGTATCAATTGCCTCGTTTAATTTACCCGATTCTATTTTGGATCTTATATTTTTGATCAGATGTCCTTTTATATAAAACCGTTCTTTTTTAGTCAGGATCTCTGTATCCCCCAGAAATTTATTAAAAAAACTGTCTATGTGAATCAGTTGTTCTTCAATAAAATTGAGTTTTTCTTGTTCGCTGTATTCCTCGGCAGCCGCTTCGAGTATTTCAATGTGTTTGGCTATTTTTTGTTTGATGTGTTCAACTTTTTTGGAGAGTACATGCTCATCCAATCTATCCTGGATTAAGTTAAGATAGGGTTTCTGGTATTCAGGTGATGACTCTCTGGTTTCGGGATGAGTTAAGTTTTCAATTTGTTTTTGGATTTTTTTACGCTCTGCGCCAATTTTTCCTTCCTGTCTGTTTTTAACTCTTAATTTTAATATTTTTGTATTTTCTTCATTTAAGAGGAAGTCGAGTTGACCTCTGGTAAGTTTCTTGATGTCATCATAAATTATCGTGTCAAGACTTTGCCAAAACAGATTCAATTCTTCTTCTTTTGCTTCGCCTTTTGGCTTTCCTTCTATAGATTGCTCTATATCTTTAAGAGAAATGCCTTTATATCTAAATGATTTTAGGAATCTTTCAATTATTTCTTTTTTTCCTTTCCAGTCTAAAATTCTTTCTTTTT
>DATEUW010000036.1:0-7004 GCA_035282925.1 Candidatus Nanoarchaeia archaeon | reverse complement strand
TTTTGTCTTCTTATAAAGCCATTCATAAACAGGATTAAAAACGAATGCTAGCAGCAACCCGAAAACTACAGAAAGGAGGATCGGCCTCAGAAGAAGAAAAGAAAATACAATAAGGACTACCAAAATTATTGCAGTCATTATCTTATTAAAGTAATCTTCATCTATTTTGGTCATCGATTAAGAGATAGTAGCCAAAATTTATAAAGGTTTGTGAATAAAAATTTTAATGAACTTCATAAAACATATCTTCGTGGGAAAGGCTGACGAAGCAGTTCACCGGCAGTTTATTCGTTTCGGAAAAGGAGAATACAGGAAAAGGGCTCTTCTGAGCATTTGGAAAACAAAAAATATCAAAGTTAAGGGTAGCTTCGAGTTTGCAAATGATTTTGTTTTGTTCGTGGCTGGTTTGGGAAATGCTGTCTTTAACGGAACCATTTTGAGCAAAGAAGAGATTCCAGGACTGCAGGGAATAAAAAAAGAGGGGAAAATTGTTTACAATGTCAGCAATTTAACAAGCAGCAAGGTAAAAGAGATTGCTCCCCTGGTCTATTGTTTTCTTCTGAATGCAGATGGAAATGGGATAAAGCTGAGGATAAAGGGCAAACTGCCAAAACCTGGAAAAGGGGAGGGCAAGATTGATGAAAAGTTCTGCCAGCTGGAGATTGATGAGAAATATTACAGGGCAGCCAGAGAGGATTTTTTCTGGGATTTGCCAGACTGCAAAAAGGCTACAATTGAGCATACTTTTATTATTAAGGATATTATCATGCCTAAGGGAGAAGCGCGTCCAGGCTTGGCCACGCTAGAGACAGATTACGCGAAGATTCGCGAGATGGCAAAGAGGAAAGGCAGAGTCGTAAGAATCGCGAATGTTGACGGAAAGGAAACAAGGAAAGAGGCTGAATTTGAGGCGTGAATTTCTGAAAAAAGGTTTAAAAACCCGCAATTTTTAGATATCTTATCCAGGGTAGAGAAGCTTTGTAAAACAAAGCTAAAGAAAAAATGTTCTCCGCGAAAATGTTAAGAAATGTCGACGATAAGAAGACCGAGAAAAGGAAGCCTGCAGTTCTGGCCGAGAAAAAGGGCCGGCAAATTCTTGCCTAGAGTTAACTGGAGTTCTATAAGTTCCAAAAAGAGATTAAAGGGGTTCATATGCTACAAGGCAGGCATGGCTTCTGCCTATGTCAAGGATGATACTCCCAATTCCATGACAAAAGGAAAGAATATCATTGTTCCTGTGACAATTCTCGAGTGCCCTCCCATGAAAATTTTTTCTGTTCGATTCTATAAAAATAACCTTGTAAAAACAGAGGTTTTGGCTGAAAATCCTGATAAAGAGCTTAAGGGAAAGGTAAAAATTCCAGGGAAAAAGACATTCAGTATTGAAGGAGTAAAAGATTACGATGACTTAAGCATAGTATGCTATTCGCAGGCCAAAAAAACAGGCTTGAAGAAGACGCCTGACCTGAGTGAAATCGGCCTTTCCGGAAGTCTGGAAGAAAAATTAAATTTTGTCAAAGAGAATCTGGGCAAGGAAATAAATGTCTTTGATATCTTTGAGAGAAAAAATCTCGTGGACATCCGCGGGCTGACAAAAGGAAAGGGATTTTCAGGGCCTGTTAAAAGATTCGGAATAGCCCTGAAGCAGCATAAATCCGAAAAGGGAAGAAGGCGTCCTGGCTCACTTGGCCCATGGCATCCTGCAAGGGTTACTTTCAGAACTCCTATGGCTGGCCAGCTTGGAATGTTTACCAGAGTCATATACAACAACAGCATAATTGACCTGGGAAATTCACAGGAAAAAGGAAAAGCAGAGGGAAAATTAAAGAACATAGAAAATTACGGGAATATAAATACAGACTATTTAATCGTCAGGGGGTCTGTCCAGGGGCCGTCAAAAAGGCAGCTGCTTGTGACTGCGCCTCTTCGGGAAACTAAAAAACAGGCAAAAAGGGCCTACGAGCTGATAGAGTTAAGATAAATGGGAAAATGAAAGAAAAATCAGGAATACTGAGCATTGAGGGAAAGAAAATCAAAGAGGTAGAACTTCCTGAGTTTTTTTCCTATCCTGTAAGGGAAGATATCATTTCTAAAGTTCTGGAAGCCAAAAAAACCATGCAGCCATATTCCCCGAGCCTTGTTGCGGGAAAACAGCACGCAGCCTCTGGAAAAATTGTCCACAGAAGGCATGTCTGGAGAAGCGGTTATGGAAGAGGAATGTCCCGTATTCCAAGAAAAATAATTTCCAGGCGCGGAAGCCAGTTTAACTGGATTGGTGCAGAGGTTTCATCAACGAGGGGCGGAAGAAGGGCTCATCCCCCAAAAGTTATTTCGATGTTGAACAAACAAAAGATCAACAAAAAGGAAGTGAAAAAAGCCCTCATGTCTGCATTAAGCGCAACTGCTGATATAAAACAAATTTCCCTGAGGTACAGGAGGATAGAGGAAAAAGACCTGAAAGAAAGAGAGTTTCCCATAATCGTTGAATCAAAGTTTATTTCCCTTAAAACAAAAGAATTCCTCGAGAGCATGAAAAAGATACTCGGAGAAAAAATATTCCCTGTTTCTTTAAGAAAAAGGGAAGTGAGAAGCGGGAAAGGAAAATCCCGGGGCAGGAAGTACAAATCCAATGCAGGAATCTTGATTGTTACCGGAAAAAATGAAAAGATGAAGGCGAAGGATTTCCCTATAAGAAACGCAGAAAATCTCGGAATTTCTGATCTCGCTGCCGGCGGGCCTGGGAGACTGGTCATTTATACCGAGCAGGCAATTAAAGATTTACAAAATAAATTCGGAGAGAAATTAAAATGAATCTTCAATTAAGGCCCATCGTGACTGAAAAAGCCGTGATGCTGATAGAATCACAAAACACGCTTACTTTTAAGACAGACAAAAAAACAGACAAGGCAGGGATAAAAAAGGAAATAGAATCTCTATTCGGCGTTAAGGTTGAAAAGGTCAGGGTCCTAATCAGAGGAAATCACAAATATTTTTATGTAAAATTAAAAAAAGAATTTCCTGCCATAGACGTGGCAACGAAAATAGGAATGATATAATAAAATGGGTAAAAGAATAATTTCTCAGGCGAGAGGGCATGGAAGCGGAACTTACAGAGTCAGGGGAAAAGCCTTCAGAGTCAGGCCGAGATATCCTGTGGATCTCTTGGGAGAAGGGATTGTGATAAGAATGCTGAATTCTCCAGGGCATACTGCTCCCCTGGCAAAGATAAAATATGAAAAAGGAATATTTTTTATGCCTGCATTTAAAGGTATGATAGAAGGGCAAAAGATAAATCTTGGCATGGAAGGAGATGCCAAGCCTGGAAACGTAATGAGATTAAAAGACATTCCTGTGAAAAGTTCAGTTTATAATATAGAGTCAAGGCCTGGAGACGGGGGAATTTTCATAAGAAGCGGCGGAAGCTCTGGCATGATAAATAGGATTTCGGAAACAGGGGTTTTTGTCCTGATGCCTTCAAGAAAAGAAAAAGAGTTCAATCCAAAATGCAGGGCAACAATCGGAGTAATCGCTGGTTCAGGAAGGCAGGAAAAACCAATAATGAAAGCAGGAAAAAGATACCACATGAAAAGGGCCAAAGGCAAGAAGTGGCCAAGAACTTCCGCAGTGAAGATGAATGTAGTGGATCATCCTTTCGGATCTGGCAGAGGAAAAAATCCAAAGAGCAAGATTCCGAAGAGAAACGCCCCTCCTGGAAAAAAGGTCGGCCTTTTAAGGCCAAGAAGGACCGGGCACGTGAAATAAAAATAAAGAAAAAACACAATGAAAACAGAAGATACATCTGAAATAAAGAGAAAAGAATTCACATACAGGGGAAAGACCCTGGAGGAACTGAAAAAATTAGATGTCAGGGAATTTTCCAAGTACATAAAATCAGGCGAGAGAAGAACAGCGCTCAGGCAGTTTCAGAAGATAGAGGATTTCATCAGCAGGGCAAAGGTCAAGATAAACAAGAACAAACCTGTAAGAACCCATGAAAGAAGCCTTGTAATTGTCCCCGAGATGGTGGGGATGAGGGTGGATATTCACGACGGCAGAAAGTTCATTCCTGTCAGCATAACAGGAGAGATGCTGGGCCACAGATTTGGGGAATTTGCCATGACGAGGGGAAGAGTCAAACACAGCAAAGCAGGTATAGGGGCAACCAAAGGAAGCAAATTCAAGGCTAAAAAATGATGAGACAACATTTTTTGCTATCAAATAAATTTGACAGGAAGAAGTAAAAATGACGGAAAAAAATTACAACTCGCAACAGAAAGAAAAGAAAGCAATGAAAAAGCAGGAAAAAATGCAGAAGATAGCAGAGCCCGAGACTTTCAAACAAGAGAAACAGGAGACAGCAGAAGTCAAAGAAGTAGAGAAAAAAGAAACACTAGATACTAAGCAAAAAGAAAAACCGTCCAAGCTTGGCCAAGCTAAAGAAAAACCAAGAAAGACAAAGGCGGTTATCAATGCATCAGATATTCACATCTCGACAAAGCATTCTGCGGCAATCTGCAGATTCATAAAAAGAAAGAAAATTCCGGAAGCAATCAAAGACTTGGAATTGGTTGCAAGAATAAAAAGACCCATTCCAATGAAAGGAGAAATTCCGCATAGGAGAGGCAGGATGATGTCTGGAAGGTTTCCGGAAAAGGCTGCGAGGGAATTCATAATCTTGCTGAAAAGCCTTTCCTCAAATTCTGCTTATAATGGTCTTGAAAACCCGATTATTGTGGAGGCTGTGGCAAACATCGGTTCAAGGCCCTTCGGAAGACACGGAATCAGGAGAAAGAGAACCCATATCAGGATAGTTGCCGAAGAGAGAAAAGATATTGCTAAAACAAAATGAAAACTTTAATGAAAGTAAAATCAAGATTAGAATTGTTTAATCTTAAAAGTTTTTACATTAACAATAAAATAAATTCTGTAAAGACAAATTTCAAATAAAAATGGAAGAGAAAAATATTGTAAAGTTCAAGAAAGAAGAGTTTGCTATAAGGGAATATGTGAGGGATTCCCTAGGAAAGGGGAAAGTCAGCAAGGTAAGAATAGAGTACACTCCTGTCGGTGAAAAAATAATAATTGCAACAAACAGGCCCGGCATGATCATAGGAAGAGGCGGAGAAAAAATCAAAGAGCTCACGAGAATACTCAAATTAAGATTTGGCCTGGAAAATCCGAACATAGAAATTGACGAAATAAAAAAACCTGAATTCGATGCCCAGTTAATGGCCGATGATATAGCCCTGAGCGTTGAGAGATTCGGGCCTTTAAAGTTCAAAGTGATTGCCTACAGGACCCTGCAAAGGATAATGGGGGCCGGGGCTCTCGGAGCAGAGATAAGGCTCAGCGGAAAACTTCCCGGTGCAAGGGCAAAAAACTGGAGATTTGCCCAGGGGTATATGATAAAAACAGGCGATTCAGCGAAAGTTGTTGACAAGGCACAGGCAGTTGCACAAACCAGGCCAGGAACAATCGGAGTCAAGGTGAGCATTTTATCGCCAGAAGCTGTTCTCACAGACAAGATAGTAATCGACGAAGAATTTCTCAAGAGGATAAGAGAAAATGAACAAAAACCTGAAGAGACAAAAAATAAAATCAGGAAAAATCCGAGGAGCAAGAAGTAAAAATGGCAAAAATTAAAGCTAAAGACATAAGGAAGATGAGCAAGGAAGAGAGGAAGAAAAAGCTGGAAGAGCTGGGAATCGAGCTCGTAAAGGCAAGGGTAAATGCTTCCAAAACAGGAAGTTCAAAAGTCAGGGAAATTAAAAGGCTTATTGCCAGGCTATTGACAATCGATAAAATAGATAGGATCAACAAATAAAATGGAAATATGTCCAAAATGCGGTTTGCCTAAACAGGCATGTGTATGCGAACAAATCGTCAAGGGCTCACAGAGGATAAGAATAACGACGGACAAGAAAAGATATGGAAAAATAGTAACCCTTGTCACGGGATTTGAAAGCGGGATAGACATGAAGAAGATAACGAAATCCCTTAAAAACGGGCTCGCGTGCGGAGGAACCTACAGGGAAAACACGATAGAACTCCAGGGAGACCATAGAAAAAAGATAAAAGAACTCCTGGTCAGAATTGGTTTCGATGAAGAGCTCATAGAGGATTAGGCATACACAAAAAGTATACAGACAAAGAAAAAATGAAAAGAAAAGAAAAAACAGAAAAGAAGAAAGGAAAAAAGACAGAAAAAGAAGCAGCTGCAGCAATAATCAGAAACGACAGGGACTGCCCTTTTCACGGAAACCTGAAAGCCAGGGGAAGAGTTTTTGAGGGAAGAGTTGTAAAAAAGTTTCCGAACAGGATTGCTATCGAATTCGAAAGAATGGTCTATGTAAGAAAGTACGAGAGGTATTCCAAATCAAAGACAAAGATTCATGCGAGACTTCCTTTCTGCATGGAAAAAGACATAGGTGTTGGGGATCTGATAAGGGTCCAGGAATGCAGGCCATTGAGCAAGATAATCCATTTCGTGGTAATTAAAAAAATAAAAGGCTCTGAAGAAGGAGAAAAAAAATGAAGGCAGTTTCGGCAAAGATAACCCCTGGATTGAATCTCGGAGCAATCCTCGTGGCTGCAGACAACAGCGGAGCAAAACTAGTAAGGCTCGTTTCTGTAAAAAGGGGAAAAGGAAAAAAGGGGAAGCAGGGAAACGCGAGGGTTGCAGACATGGTAAAGGTCAGCGTCAGAAAAGGCCTTCCGGACATGAAGGGAAAAGTATTTGATGCCGTCATAGTAAGGCAGAGGAAATCCTACAGAAGGCTAAACGGAGAGAGGATAGCTTTCGAGGACAATGCTGTGGCAATACTCAAGGATGATAAGGGAAATCCCCAAGGAACCCAGATTAAGGGGCCTGTGGCAAGGGAGGTAATGGAGCGATGGCCGTCTGTTGCAAAAATAGCAGCCATAGTTCACTAAAAATAAGATGAAAAAACATTTTTCAACACACTGGAAATCCAGCAGAAAACCTAGAAAGCAGAGAAAGTATT
>DATEUW010000035.1:0-12629 GCA_035282925.1 Candidatus Nanoarchaeia archaeon | reverse complement strand
ATCCCTGGAAGAGTTAAAAGCAAAGCATTCAGAAAACATAAAAAGATTTTGGACAAGATATTCAATAAATTCAAAAAAGAAAATAAAGAAAAAAGGGTAATCTTTGTTTCCCACAATATTGCCTATAAAACAAAATTAGATAAAATCTCTACTAAAAATCAAAAAGCTGCTTTAAAATGGTATTATGGGAAAAAATTTAATAAAAAAAAGAAATACAAAAGACATTATGGCTCTAAAATGGCAAGGAGAATAGTTAATCAGTATCATCCTCTCTTGCATATAGGCGGACATATACACGAGGGAAGAGGAAAACAAAAACTGGGAAAAAGTTGGCTTATTAATCCTGGGTCTGCCCATGAGGGCAAGGCAGCTATAATTGAGCTTGGTGCAGGGAAGGTTAAAAAAATAAAGTTTATTAGATAAAACCCCTGCACAACACTTAAAAACCTTCGGCTTTTTCTCTTTTTATGAAAATAAATGGCACAGAATTGAAATGGCTCGGACATTCTGGATTTTTGATAAAAAATTCCAAGACAATTTATATTGATCCCTATAACATAAAAGACGGCTTGGAAAAGGCTGACATAATTCTTATTACACACAGCCATTACGACCATTGCAGTTTCGCTGATTTGGACAAGATAATCCAGGAAGGAACAAGGATAATTGCACCGGCTGACTGCCAGAGCACTATAGCTAAATTCAAAATTCCCCTGAAAATAGAACTGGTGGAGCCTGGCCAGGAATTTGAGTTCGGGGATTTAAAGATATCAACTCTCCCATCTTATAACATTGACAAGCATTTCCATCCTCAGTCAGAAGGCTGGGTTGGATATGTGATGAAGATTGGAGATATGATAATTTATCATTCCGGTGACACAGACATAATCCCGGAAATGCAGAAGCTAACAGGATATAAACAGCAGGGAAAAGAGTTTGTGGCTTTGTTGCCTGTCGGAGGAAGATTCACAATGAGCGCAGAAGAGGCTGCAGAAGCAGCCGGCATAATAAAACCAACTCTGGCAATTCCCATGCATTGGGGAAGCATTGTTGGCAGCGAGGAAGACGCAAAAGAATTTGTGGAATTGTGCAAAGAAGCGGAAATCCATGCAGAAATTCTGGAAAAGGAGTAAATTTTTTAGAAATTTTATAAAAAAAGCTGTTCAACTGCTCAAAAAAATATTATTTTCAACAAACATAATATTTTTAAAGAAGAAGATACTGTATTTCTCATATATTTAATTTATTCTTTCGGGGGATTGAGTAAATTAAATTGTGTATGCGAATTCTTTGGTGATAGTTGGAAGTTTGTCAGCTATTTAAATCTTTCGTGAAAACGGGAGAAGTTGAAAACTTCCGACAAAACATAGAGCTGTAAGGAGGTAAAACAAAAAAGAATGGTATTAGATTTTGCAAGAGAAGCAATAGATAATGTTGCAACTCACAGCATCAATTTCGATGATCTTAAAGCCGGAAAGGCAAACATAAAGGTTCTTGGGGTTGGTGGTTGTGGGACCAACATGGTCACATGGCTTTTCAATAAAGGAATTGAAGGCGCTACTGTCTATGCGGCAAATACAGATGCTTTGCACTTGAGTGTTGCTAAGGCTGATGAGAAACTTCTTCTTGGTAAAGAGTTGACTCGCGGATTGGGAGCAGGCGGAAAGCCAAAAGTTGGCAGAGAAGCAGCAAAAGAAGCAGTCGTTGATCTTAAGAAAGCTGTTTCAGGAGCTGATATGGTTTTCGTCCTCTCAGGACTGGGAGGAGGAACAGGAACAGGCGCAGCACCGGTAATTGCACAGCTCGCTAAGGAAACAGGATCTGTAGTAATCGGTGTTGTTACAATGCCTTTTGAATCTGAAAAAGCAAGAATAGAAAAGGCAGAGTGGGGACTTCAAGAGTTAAGAGAAGTCACTGATACCTGTATTGTTCTTGACAATAACAGGCTTGTGGACATTGCGGGGCAGCTTCCAATAGAGCACGCCTTTGCAGTTGCAAACGAGCTCGTTTCAACAATGATAAAAGGAATTGTCGAGACAATAACACTGCCAAGCCTCATCAATCTTGACTATGCAGATGTATCTGCAATCATGAAAGGCGGAGGAGTTGCAGTCATTGGTATCGGAGAAGACGATTCCTCAGAGCGTGTCAGTCAGGCTGTCAGGCAAGCCCTTACACATCCTCTACTTGACGTGGATTACAAAGGCGCTACCGGAGCTCTGATACACATAACCTGCGGACCAGATTTGAAGCTTGAAGAGTTCGACGTTATCGGAAGAACTGTTTCTGAAAACCTTAGCCAGGATGCCAATGTTATTATTGGGGCAAGGATCAGCAAAGAGTTCACAGGAAAAGTCCGTGTCATTACAATAATGACGGGAGTAAGAAGCCCATATGTATTGGGAAAGCCTGTCGAAGAGCACGCAGCACCTGCCAAAGAAATGTCTGACCTGGGAATAGAGGTCTGGAGGTAACTTTTTGAAAAGAATTTTTTTAAGCCCCGGTTTTTCCGGGGTTCTTTATTTTTTTGTTAATTTTATTAATCAATTAATTTTATCATAGTCATTATTGTTAGCACATCAAAAATGATTAAACCAATAGCTATAATTTTAAATTTATAATGATAACCAATTGCAAGGGCTACCACATTAATAAATGCGAGAATTAAAGAAATTGTTATGATTGGGTCTTCCATTTCATTTCAAACATTCATTTTCTTTAATGGTTTCATTCTTCTCTCGCCGTATGTATTGAAGTAAAGGATGTTGTCCAGATCAATCTTGGCCTTTCTTGTGCGCTTTTTTTCGTATTCGAAGCCAATTGGAAAAACAGCCTCTACCTGGGCATTTGCGGGGATTTTCAATTCTCTTTTTATGTGCTCTTCAACAAAGTAACCAACCCAGCATGTTGAAAGACCAGACTCCACAAGTTTAAGGAGAAAATTTTCAATTGCCGCACCAGCCTGCTGCCTTAAATAAGATTCTCCAGATTTCCCATAAGCATTGGTTGTTCTTCCGGGATTAGAGCAGGCAACGACAACGTAATGCGCCTGCGCAACAAAAGGCTGCTGGCAAGCTTCTGCGATATTTCTTATTTTCTCTGAATCAGATACGAGAATAAACTTCAAGGAGTAATTGCCTCCAGCCATAGGTGCATACCTTGCAGCATCTATGCATT
Source organism: Candidatus Nanoarchaeia archaeon (assembly GCA_035282925.1). GTDB lineage: Archaea > Nanobdellota > Nanobdellia > Pacearchaeales > GW2011-AR1 > ASMP01. The sequence continues at coordinate 9,452 of DATEUW010000035.1, read as the reverse complement.
CTATGATGTCACGCCAGTCAGGCTTTCTTGAATTGAATTTCTTCACGCTGCTTCTGCCTTTGATTGCCTTGTCGAGTTCCATGAATTAAATAATAGATTAGGGTATAAAAATATTAGTAGTTTATGCTAACTAAAATCAATAACCCCGCCGCCTAAAACTTGCAATCCACAGTAAAGAACAGCTGCCTGGCCTTCTGAAATGCCTGTTATTGCCTTGTTAAGAGTAATGTGGTATTTATTGTTAGAATACTTTAATTTAGAAGGCAATAACTCACCTACCTGGCGAATTCTTGCAAGAACTTTAACATTTGTTTTTGGTTTTTCATTTATCCAATGTGGATTTTTTATCATGATTTCTTTTCTGTAATTTAAAATATGGCCTTCCGGTGCTGCGACAATCTCATTCTTTTTCAGGTTTTTTGAGGCAACATACCATCTCTTAAGCCGCTGGCCCCTGCCTCTTTCAACTTCAATTCCAAACCTTGGACCAATTCTCTGACCAATAGTGTAATAGTAAATTCCATCGTGCCGGCCTATGGTTTTTCCTTCTGGGTCAAGAATTTCCCCTTGCTTTGGCTTGATTCTTTTTTGCAGAAATTTTTTAAGATTGACCTTTCCAATGAAGCAGATACCAACCGTGCTTTTTCTACTAAAATTAGGAAATCCATTTTTTTTAGCTATCTCTCTAACTTGTTTTTTTGTTAACTCTCCAATTGGAAATAAGCTATGCGAAATATCATCTTTGTTTATTCTATATAAAAAATAAGATTGATCCTTGCTTTCATCTTTAGCCCTTAATAATTTTTCATCCTTCTTTCTGATATAATGTCCTGTAGCTATGAAATTGGAACCGAGCCTTTTTGCAGCTTTCCATAGCAAGGGGAATTTTACTCTGTTGTTGCAGTCTATGTCTGGATTTGGTGTAATCCCTTTTTTGTAAAGCCTGAACATTTCATCAACGACATGCTTTCTGTATTCTTTTTCGAAATCCAAGGTAATTAAAGGAATATTAATTTTAGAAGCAATACTCATAGCAACTCTCCTGTCATCTTTCCAGGAGCATTCTCCAAGCGCGTTTTTAGCATCGCTCCAGTTTTTCATGAAAGCTCCGATTACATTGAATCCACGGTTTTTCAGAAGAAGCGCAGCCACGCTGCTATCAACGCCGCCAGACATTGCCACGAGAACTTTTGGTTTCTTCATTTTATTCCGTAATATTTTTTTAATTCCTTTAAAGTTGGAAGTCCATATTCTTTTCTTTCTTTATCAGTTGTCTTTGGATTTAACTTATAAAGTTTTGGCCTTTTTGCTTTCATGTTTACAACCTGTGTGCCAAATTTCTGAGGTTTTCCCTGAAGTTGCAGAAGTCGGTCTGTTGCAGATGCAATCAGCCATTTACCTTTTTTGTATCCCCTTTGAACAGCCAACCCTGCATATCTAAGTGATTTCTTTGAACTTGGAATATTAAAGCCGTGCTGAAAAATCATGGCAGCAATAAAATAATCTCTTGAATTTTTTAACTTGCTTCCTTTAATAAACTTGTTAACTTTCTCCCGTAATCTTTTATTTATTTTTAGATATTCTTTTTTAGTGTAATGTTTTGCCCACTTTCTGGTATGGTATTGGTCTTCTTTGTACAATCTTTCAAATTCCCTTAACATAACTATGGAAGTGTTGTTCTGTTTAAAAATAAAACGCCCGAGGGAGGATTCGAACCTCCGACCCCATGGTCTCTGCCCTCCAACGAGTAACAGCCATGTGCTCTAACCGCTGAGCTACCCGGGCATATTTTTAGAACACTAGAACTCTATTTAAAAGTTTATTTTTTCTTCTTTGGTTTTTTCTTTTTAATAGGTTTTAAACCAAGGTCAAGAACAGGCTTTACCTGGTGCTTTTCAAGGAAAGAATAAACATTCGCATGTTTTGCTCCGTGAATCAGGGATATCATTGCTTCCTGAGAATTTCTCATGTATTCTGGCTCGCCTATTATTCCGACTTGGTTGTCTTTTATCTCAAAATGGCACTTTGTCAGTTCCAGAAGAGTTCTTAGGGTTTTTCCTTTTGTTCCTATTATCCTTGCCCTGATTTTTTCCAAGTCTTTTCTTTTTGTATAATCCTTTATGTTCAGGGCCTCAAACATGAAATCCTGCTCTTTGATGAGAAGAGCCACGGAAAAAGGAAAACCAAATTCCAGAGCTTCTATCACTTTTTCCGCAACATATTCGTTTTCCGGAGAGCCATGGATTGTTATCTCTTTCCCTTTGTTGGTAATTTTTATCTTAAGCTCTTCTTCAAGCCTCTTCCTGTTCTTTATTATTCTCTGTGATTTTTCGCAGATGATTGTTTCCATTTCAGCTTAGAACTCAAGAGTATCTTTTTTCAGATAGCCTTTGTTTTTCAGCCATTCTATCTGATTGGGCCTGTATTTGAAGATTATATCGCCTTTGTTTTTATCAAGTTCCCATGGCTCGACTATGACCACATCTCCCGGGCGAAGCCATAAGGCCCTCTTCAGTCTTCCAGGAACCCTGCAGTTTCTCGTTTTTCCATCAAAACAATTTACCATCATCTTGTTCCCTCCGAGCCTTTGCTCTATGATTCCTATCATTTCCTCTCCTCTGGGAAGCCTGACTCTTGTAACAACTTCCTCCTCCTGGTTTTGGTTTTCTCTCATGCTTATTTTAAAAAGAGTTTGTTTATAAGTTTAATGTGTATTTCAGAGTAAATAAAATTATTTAAATATGAAGAATTAAGGAAGAGAATGGTTAAAGTTGAAGGCTTGACTAAAGATGAGATTGCTTTAAGAGAAAAGAAAAGCAAACTTATAGAAGCCACTAAAGAATTTTTAGGGATTCATGCATCAAGGCTTTCTGAATTAGATGATTTAGCGCCGACCTTTGGTTTAAAACATCATTCTGAGTTTATCGATGAACTTCCTGTTCTAATTGATGTATCTGTTAATAGTGTTTCTGTTTCTCATCGTTCTTATTTTGATGAAGCATTATCTTTAGCAAAAAGATATGAAGAATTAACAAAAGAAGAATTTACATTAAAAAAAAGATACAGATAATTACAAAAGAACAAGCGCAAAAGGTATCCCCTGGATTTTTCCGACGCTTTCCTTGGAAATCACCCCGGCTTTTATTGCAGCATTCACGGATTTTTCCCCTGCGATATTGAAAGTGGCATCTTCTGCAGCCATCGACTTCATCATCTCTATCGCCCTTTCTTCTTGAACTTCTTCGCCTTTGTAGAAAGATTCCTTAAGGTCAAGCTGAAGATTTCCCTGCTCAAATTTTTTTCCAAGGATGGAAGAATCACAAACAGCAACTATATCCCTGTATGATTTTGTTATCTTTATGAACATTTTTAAGAGCGGTGCCAATCTCTTAAATTAAGCCTGTTTTATCACTTATTTAAATATATTTATTTCAGAATCCAAATTATTTTACCGGAGATATTCCTCTCTAAACTAAACTCAAAAGGCTTTTTTGGCTCCCTGTTTTATCGCTTTTTCTGCATTGTCTTTGGACATCATGGCGCTCATCCTTGTATTACAAACAGAACAGTTTCCCTGAGCCATGTAACCGCCTCTGGCAGTCTGAGCTATCTTTGGATTTTTCATCTCCCTACCCTTTACTCTGCATTTAACGCAATATCCTTGTACCATTTTTCCCTCCTTAATCTTTTAGGAAATTTTGATTTTTAAAGATTGTTATTGGGAAAATTTGATAAATCAGAAGATTGTTAATAGTTAAAATGCTAATTTTATGCTAAATATTCATAATTTATACTTATTAGAAACTAAATTTTACTTCTGACAGAATGTCTGGCCCCGCATGCAAGGCATTTGATAAAAGTTATTCTGTCCTCTCTGATGAGCTCTGTATCTGGCTTTTTGCATTCCCTGCATATGACGAACTCTTGCGCGTATTCCTCCACTTTCTGGTTTATCTTCGAGCTCGGAACTTTTATGTTCAGGACAAGCCTGTCCCCTTCTCTCTGGCCAGAAGCCGCCAGCTCTTTCAGCAGGAACTTTTGCAAATGCTCTGGATTTCTTCTGAAAATTGACGCAACCTGGGAAAAGTTGGTGATAATTGTTTTCTTTCCCTCAAAATGCCCCTCAACTTTCGGAATTTCAAATCTCTCCCCATTTCCTTCTGCCTTTTTTATCTTTGAGTAAGCTTCTTCCAGCAATTTCTCGTAAGTTTCCATTGTAAGAAATCAAAAGAAGAGTTTATAAATCTTTTAAATTTTGTATGGCTATGAAGATAAAAGAGATTGTTCTTGGAATTGCGATAATTGTTCTGACTATTTTTGTGACCTTTTACGGAATTAACACCATATTTCCAAAACCAGAATATAATAATTATTGTCCTGAAGTAAGAACCCAGGAATTTATCGACACGCAAGCGAGATGCCTGGAAGTCGGAGGAAAGTGGACAGAGGATGGTTCTATAAGACCTGCTGACGGAAAGAATATCACAGGGTATTGCGACGTTGATTACACCTGCAGACAGGAATTTGATTTAGCATCGAAACTGCGTTCAAGAAATGTCTTTTTCATTGCGCTGCCGCTCGGAGTTGCAATAATTGCTTTGGGCGCTTTCATATTTGGTTTGGAGGCGGTAGGAGCAGGATTAATGGGTGGAGGAATTGGAACTCTGATTTACGGAAGCGGCGCCTACTGGCCTTACACTGAAAACTGGATAAGATTTCTTATATCATTAGCAGGCTTGGTTTTGATAATATGGCTTGCCTATTACTTCAACAAGAGGTTTATGGGCAAAAGAAGGAAATAATCACCCCAGATATCTTATCTTCCCCGGGCGCGGCTCGAAAACAATGCCTTCTTCCAGAAGTTTCTGAATCTCCTTGCTGATTATGGCAGGAGAGAATTCCTGCAATTTAAGAATCAGCTTTTCGGTTTCTATTCCTCCTTCGGATTCAGCGCCCTTTATCATGTCAAAAATCCTGTCCTTTATCGCGATTATCTGCTCTTTTCCCAATGGTTTTTCTGAAACCGCTTTTTCTTTTTCAGTCTCAAGCTTTCTTATCAGGAGGTATTTTGGATTCATTTCCCTCATTACATCTGGGGAAATGTAGAGCTCCTGATTCCAGTGCCGCAGAACTCCGACAACAACAATCGTCTGCCCCTGATAGAAATTTTTGAATCTCTCGGTGTCATCCCCAAAAACTTTCAGCCTTATCTGTCCAGAACCGTCGTCAACTGTGAACGACAGGAATTTTGTTTCTCCGAGGCTCTCGTATTTTTCCACTATATTCCCTATGACATTGACACGCACTATTTTCTTGTCTCCGAGCTCAAGAAAGGCGAATCTCTCCCCTTCAGCCGCAGAGTTTGTAACCGGCTTTCCTATGAGGATGTCTCCGATTCTGAACTTATATGCGGTATTTCTCTTGAATTGCTGTTCTGCCATTTTTGATTATTAAACTTTTTAGTTAATTCGAACTTTTAACAATAAACTTTAATCGTCATCGATTTTTATCAGCTTAATATTATTTTAATTTACTAATTTTGATTAACAATTAACCTAAGTTCTTCCCACATAACCTCTTCTTGGGCGGAAAACTACTCCGCTTACATCTAATTTGGTTATCGCCTCTTCTATTTCATCTTTTGTGAGTTTTCCCTCAAGCTCTCTTTCAATTTCTTCTATGGGAATCATTTTTCCAAGCCTGCTTTCCAGCTGTGTTATCGTGTCTCTTACAATGAAAACCTTGTTTCTCTGCGAGGCCGGCATTCCCCCTGTTCCCCTGTCTATGTCAAAAGTTTTTGATTCATAGTCATAGCCGACCTGCATCAGGTAATATTTCATTATTTCTATGGCTCTCTTTGCGTCTCCGGAATCCACGGTTTCACTAAGGCGCATTTTAGCAGAAGCCTCTGACATTCTTATCAAAGCCTGCAACTGCCTCGCTGAAATCGGAATCGGCCTCACAGCTGCCTCTCCAGAGACAGGTGTATTCCTCAACTCAACGTAAAATTTTTTTATTTCCTCAACTGCTTCGTCTCCTAAAGCCGGCTTTATCCTCTGTTTCGCAAAAGCCACGTATTTCCTCAACAGATCTTTTGAAATCAGCATATCTTCCCCCATTTTCTGATGCTCGCGAAGAACATGCGTGGCTATCAGCTCGTCTTTTTCCCTGTTCGGCAAATCTCTCAGAGGAAAGATGACATCAAACCTGTTTATTAAAGTCGGAGGAAGGTCTATCTGCTGCGCTATCGATTGGAATGGATCAAATCTTCCGAATTTTGGATTAGCTGCAGCTAGGACAGAAGTTTCTGCTCTGAGAGTTGCGTGGACATTTGCCTTTGAAATTGTCACTGTCTGCTGCTCCATGGCTTCGTGCATCGCGCTCCTGTCTCCTGGATCCATTTTTTCCAGCTCATCTATGCAGAGAAGTCCCCTGTTTGCAAGAACCATTGAGCCTGCCTCCAAAGACCATCCCCTAAGATATTCATCACGGACAACAGTTGCCGTTAAACCAGCACCGGTGGCACTTTTTCCAACAACATATCTTCCTTTTGGAGAAATTCTTGCCATGAAATTCAAAGTTGCACTTTTTGCCACTCCCGGATCTCCTATGAGAAGAATATGCATGTCTCCCCTGCTCCTCTGACCATCTGCATGTATTTTTTCAACTCCTCCGAACAACTGCAAAATAAGGCATCGCTTTATCTCGTCGTAACCCCAGACGCTCGGGATTATGCTCTTAGTGAGCTTTTCAAATACTTTGGGATCCTGAGAAAGCTCCAGAATCTGCCTTTCATCCTCTTCATTGATGTCCAGCTCTTCAAAAGTTTCCTCGAGGGGGATTATGTTATTGGCTTCCAGCGCAAGTTCGAATCTCGTTGAAAGCCCTCCAGACTGAAGAGGGACAGGAACTTCTTTGAGGATTCCCATGACCTTTATCCTGCTTCCAGGGGTTGTTTTTTCTTCCATGTATGGTTCCACTAAATCCTCTTTGAGAAAAATATTTATCCTTTTTGGCTGCTCCCCCCCTGTGAGTGATTCTGGGGATTCTTCGATGACAAGCCTCTGCGTGTCCACCATTTCCTTGCTTATCAGCTTGAATCCTCCTCTGCGTCCGCAAGAGCACCTCGTGGGCTCTCTGAATTTTTTTTCTATCTGAAGAACAGAAAGAACTGTTCCGCATGAGGGGCATTCAAACTTAGCATTCACTATCTGCGGACGGACATCTGAAGCCTGCCTAATAATTCCCTCAACAACCACCATCTCGTTAAGGTTTCTGGAACGCAGGTTTCTTACTTTTATCTCCTGGCTTTTTGGGAGATTTAAAAGCCTGACTCTCGCGTTCTCTATGAGTCCTTTTTCTTCAATTGCCAGCTCCAAAACCCTTATGTTTTCTTCAGGATTTATGAGGATTTCCTCTGCCAATTTGTTGGAATATTCAAGGAGCTTCATGAAATCCATAAAAATAGCGTTTTTCCCCTTTCTCAGAGATTCTCCAAGCTCTTTTTTATAGAAATCAAAGAAGCCCTTGGCCTCAATCATCAATTCCTCGTTTTTGGATTTTGAACCGGCAGTAGTTTCCAGACTGTCCATTTTATTCCTTTTTTGTATTTAAATTTGATATGGAAGTTATTTTTATACTTTGTTGTAAACTATTGAATGGTTTTGGAGAATTATGGTTGTTACTATAGCCCAAAGAACAGAAATAAATAAAAACTATGGGATTGCTATATTGATATGGGTGGATTTGATCTTCATGATGGCGCACCGGGTCTCGAAGAACAGTTTAAAAGAATATTTGGAAGAAGCTTGGATGAGCCCGCAGAACAACAAGTTCTAAATGAAGGAGATTCTGGTTGTTTGCATCATCGTGTATTATATATTGATAATGCTTTTGATGGACAGGCTTGGTGGTGTGATGTTTCTGGCTGTGGAAGACATGAAAGAATGGATTATTCTCCTGGATTTAAAATGAAGTTCCCAAGAGATGCATTGATTAGGACGCCAAATCCAGAATATGGTGGAGAAAATACTTATGTTTTCAGAGCCAATAGCGAGGGACTAGCAAAATTGTTACCTAGAACAGAATGGACAAGAAGAAAATGATTTTGGTTATTTCTCGTAGTTCTTTAAGACAGCCTTGACGTTTTTCAGAAGCTGAGCCATTGAAAACTCAAGCTGCTGCTTGTTTTTTGTTCCCGTGCAGACGAGTTTTCCGTTGCTGAAAAGCAGGAAAGTAGCGTTGGGTTCCACCAATTTGTACACTAATCCCGGGAACTGCTCAGGCTCATATTCTGTATTTTCCATCTCTATGGCCAGGAAATTGAGATTGAGTTTAAGGTTTATTGTTCCTGAAGCCACTATGTTCTGGACAGTTATTTTTGGCTTTGTAGTTATGTTCACGTTTATTTTCCTGAGCTGCCTTATCACTGCCTGGATGACTTTTTTTACCTGTGCGATTGACTTTGTTCCTGTGCATACAAGATTTCCAGAGGAAAAAACCAGAACAGCTGACTTTGGCTCTTTCACACGGAGAACAAGGCCGGGAAAAGTCTCCGGATTATATTCTGTGTTCGGCTGTGTTCTTGCCAGCTTTGTCAGGGGAATAGGCTTTTCAAGAGAAGTCGTTGCAACAATATTCTGAATCTTGTAGTTGCTTGCCTTTCCCATCCTTTATAAATAAAAAAAGGCTTTATAAAGCTTTATAAATGATTTTTGGGTTTTTTATTAGACTGAAATCATAGATTTCGTTAAATTAAATTTAGGAAATTTAATAATGAAAAAAACCTGTGAGTGGCCTACTGGCGACAAAGACATGATTGAATATCACGACAAGGAATGGGGAGTTCCTCTCCACGATGACAGGAGATTGTTCGAATATCTGCTTCTGGACACTTTTCAGGCCGGATTGAGCTGGAGAACTATCCTCAAAAAAAGAGAAAATTTCAGAAAAGCATTTCACGGTTTCAATCCTGGGAAAATAGCGAAATATACAGAGAAGGATTTCAAAAGACTGGTGAATGACGCGGGAATCATAAGAAACAAGCTGAAGATTCTTGGCACGATTGAAAACGCCAAAAGGTTTCTTGAAATACAGAAAGAATTCGGAAGCTTTGACAAATACATATGGCGATTCACAGGGCATAAAACAATAAAAAATAATTTTAAAGAATTAAAAGAGCTTCCAGCAAAAACAAGAGAGTCAGACGCAATGAGCAGAGATATGAAAGAAAGGGGCTTCAAGTTTGTTGGCTCAACGATATGCTATGCTTTTATGCAGGGAGCAGGAATGGTTAACGACCATACCATAGATTGTTTCAGATACAAGGAAGTTCAGAGGATCTAGCCATATCTCCAGCTTCTCTTTTGTGCCTTGAAATCCTTTTTTACGTCTTCAAGGGTTGATGCATCGCTGGGAGACTTGTCCTGGCGAAGGGCTGTAAACCTTGGGAA
>DATEUW010000034.1:0-3838 GCA_035282925.1 Candidatus Nanoarchaeia archaeon | reverse complement strand
GCATTGTTAAGGAATTAAAAGAATCCTTCTCTAAAGCGTTGAGCCTTGCTATTAGCATTTCTTACACATCTCCAGATACAATCAAATTTTTAATCCAGAAAGCAGAAAGGCAGGAAAAGGCACTGGGAAAATTTATTGGTGAAAAATTAGCTGAAAAAGAAGAGATTGTTAATGATAAAAAAGATGAAATTGGCAGTATTGGCGTTAATAATTTTATAAATCAAAAAATAAATTCTCAGGAGGAAAATAAATAATGGAATACATATATGCGGCACTTTTGCTGCACAAGCTTGGAAAACATGTAGACAGCGAGCATCTGCATAAGGTAGTTGCTGCTGCCGGAGAAGAGCCAGACGAATCAAAAATCAAGTCTCTGGTTGCAAGCCTCAAGGGAGTCGATATAGCAAAAGAGCTTGAAAATGCGGCTTTGGTTTCAGCAGCCCCTGCACACGGAGCAGGACATGGCCACGCAGAAGAGAAGAAAGAAGAAAAGCCCAAGGAAGAAAAGAAAGCTGCTGCGGCTGAAGGCTTGAGCGCGCTCTTCGGATAATTTTTGTTTTTCAGTTTTATTAGTCTGAAGAGCTTTTCTTAGTTAGTAGGGAATTTCTATTAACAAATTTTATAATAAAGCCTCAGGCAGGATTCGAACCTGCGACCCATTGATTACGAATCAATTGCTCTGCCACTGAGCTACTGAGGCAGAAATTTAAACGCCTCCGCCAGGAATCGAACCTGGAGGCCCGTAAAGGCCCGGTTCTCAAGACCGGTGCTCTACCATTGAGCGACGGAGGCCTATATATTTTAGAAGAGATGGTATTTTAAAAGTTTATGTTAAACTTATCCTTACTAAAAATATGTGGATGGTTTTATATTAAAAATTAGAAAATCAATCCAACCCAAGAATTCTTTTCCACCAGGGTTTGTCTACTATTGGCTGGTCGTTTTCACCTATGATTTCATGAGTTATGACGGGCTTCTCCTTTAAAACAGGATTTTCCTTAGAAAATTCCTTATTGGCTTCCCTGATTGCGGAATCAACAATTGTTCTTGAATATCCCTGTTTCACCAATGCCCATTTCAGGGATTCCGGGGCATATCCTTTTCCCATATTTTTCTTCAGATAATCGATGACTTTTCGCTTGTACTCCGCTTCCTTCATTTGGCATACCTCTTATGACGAATGTTTTTCATTATGGGATAATAAGAATCTGTAAGTTTAAAAAATTAGTTGTTTTTGGATGTATAAGAGTTATGGTTAAAATAACAAAGTTTTTTATTGAAAATCACTTTATGGTAATCGGCTTGTTCTCTTTGTAGAATCTAAATGCCTCATCAATTCTCGAGCTCGTTTCAGAATAAATAGTTACTATTTTTTCGCCCTTTTTTATCGCATCCCCGACATGGTGGTAAAGGTAAATTCCGGCTGATTTGTCTGCAGGAGAACCGGCAACTCTTGCAAGATTATTGATTTTTTTGTTGTCTATCTCTGTTACTTTCCCAATTTTATCTGAAAGAATATCCTTCTTCAGTTTCGCATATTTTATCCTGTTTAAGTTTCCTTCCTGGGCTTTTACTATCTCCTTGAACTTTTCAAATGCTTTTCCTGAGTATAAAATTTTTTCAGCCATTTCAATGCCTTTCCCTTTTTTTGCCTTGCCAGTCATTTCGAAAAGATTTCCGGCCAAAAATAAAGATTTCTTCTCGAGGTCTTCAGGGCCTTTTTTCTTAGGATCCAGTATCTTAATTATGTCCATCAGCTCTAATGCAGGGCCTATTCCGTTGCCTACGGGCTGGCTTCCGTCAGTCAGAACCACCTTCATTTTTTTATGGAAATATCTCCCGAGCTGCAGGAATTTTCTTGCAAGAGATTTCGCCTTTTTTCTTGTCGGCATTTTTGCGGTTTTTCCGTATGGAATGTCTATCAGGATGTATTTGCTCCCTACTGCAAATTTTTTGGACATGATTGACGCAAGAAGCTGGGATTTTGGATCTATTTTCAGTTCTCTTTCAACCTTTATTATCTTGGAATCTGCTGGAACTGTCCCCATTCCTCCACCCCAAACGATAAATGCATTTGTCTTTTTCAGAATTTTTTTCAGCTCCGGTATGGGAAATCCGACCTTTACTATTGTTTCCATAACATCGGCTGTTCCTGCTGCGCTTGTTATTGCCCTTGAAGATGTTTTCGGAAATTTAAGCCCTGCTGCAGCACATATGGGGACAACTATTGGGGTTGTCCTGTTCCCTGCAACACCCCCGATGGAATGCTTGTCAACAACAAATTTATCCTTTACGGAAAATCTCTCTCCTGTCTTCAGAATTGCATTTATCAGATAGATTGTTTCTTTATTGGTCATTCCGCTGCGATACATTGCCGCAACAAAAAGAGCTATCTCGGGCTCAGAAAGACGGTCATTTACGATATCTTTTATTATCTCGTCAATTTCCTTTCTTGAAAGTCTTTTGTTGTTAAGCTTTTTCCTGATTAAATCCACGCTTCTTGGTATAGGGGCAATGTTAATATCGACAATTTGCCCTTTTTTCAGATTCATTTTTGATTTTACCTCCAAAGAAAGAAGTATCTGTTTTTTTCCAAATTCTCCGTCAATGATATCCAAAACAGCAGTCATCTCCTTCGGGTGTTTTGAAAGGGTTTTTATCAGGATCATTTCCTGTGCCTTAACTCCCAGTTCTATGGCAGTCTCTTTATTCAGCATTGCCACAGGAAGCCCTGCATTCCATTTAAGAAATTTTGATCTGAGTTTCATCTTTCCTCTTTACAGATATAGGTAGAAAAATCTATTTTTATATTTATTTAGGGCTATTTTTTCTCGAATTCCTTTATTACCAGGCCCGGCATTGGTTTTTTTCTGTACAGCTCAAGAATTATCAGGAGATAGGCTACAACGAGAGGCCCGATAATAACCCCCAAAATTCCGAAGAAGAACGCACCGCCTATCATCGATATAAGAACTATTCCTGAATGTATCTTCGTCATTTTTGAAATAAAGATAGGCCTCAGTATGTTGTCTATCCATGAGGAAGCCATTCCAAAGGCGAAGATTCCCCACGCTGCCAGATTATTTCCTGCTATCAGCATAAGAATAAAAACAGGAATCCAGATTATTGCGGTTCCCACTATAGGCAAGATGCCTGCAATCACTGCCAAAAGAGTGAGAAATAAAGCATTAGGCACACCGAAGATGAAAAATCCAGAACCAGCTATGATTCCCTGTAATATTCCTATTAAGACTATTCCATAAAGGACCGATTTTGTTATTTCTGAAGAATATTGAAAGAGCTTGTTTTCAATCTCTTTCGGGAATGGGAGAAGGCTCTTTACATATTCTGCAACTTTGTCCCTGTCTCTCAACGTAAAGAAGAAAGTGAACAATACAACAAGCATATGCAGAGAGATTGCCGGAAGGTTCAGAAGGATATCTGTAAAGGCATTTGTCACTGAATTTGCAGTTTTTATTGTGAAAGAAGAGACTACAGAACTTATCTGGGTGGAAAATTGCTCTGACGCAAAGAATTTCGGGAAGAGATTTTTTAATGGAGTAACAAAATCTATCTGCAAGGTTGACTGGAATATCTTAAAGGACTGGTCTATCAGTATGGGAGTCAAAAACCATATGGGGATAAAAATTATCAGTAAAAGAAGAACTATCATTATTGATGCAGATAAGTTCTTTGATTTTGTCTTCTTATAAAGCCATTCATAAACAGGATTAAAAACGAATGCTAGCAGCAACCCGAAAACTACAGAAAGGAGGATCGGCCTCAGAAGAAGAAAAGAAAATACAATAAGGACTACCAAAATTATTGCAGTCATTAT
>DATEUW010000033.1:0-4869 GCA_035282925.1 Candidatus Nanoarchaeia archaeon | reverse complement strand
TGAATCCAAAGGCTGTTCGAAAACAACACGAACATATTCTCCATCAGAAACAGGCTTGCTCCAGCTATTATCCAAATATTTGACTTCTTTTGTTATGTCACTAATAAATTTCTTTTCTGAATCCAGATGCTCTGCATCTGTCACTTCAATTGCAAATCTTATATCAGCTGTTTGGACAGGGTTTCCTTCTTCCTGCTCGGAAATCGCTCTTCCTATGCTGTCAACATCTACATTATTTAAGACAGACATGAAAATATAGAACAAGATGAATGCTCCTACAAGGAAGAGCAGGAGAATCTTGTCCCAGGTAAATTCTACCTTTCTCTGCTGTTTTTTCAGTTTCACCTTTTTGAAGCTTATTTTAGCCATTCAACCCTCTCGTTTTTATTTCTCCTCTTTCTTTATTGTTTTATTTTTCCAGCATCTTCTTTATTTCGCTCAGCGCCTCGTCAAAAGACACAGGCTTGCCGAGTTTTTTTTGAATGTCAGATGCTATCTTAAGAAGCCACTTGTAATTCTCTTCCTTTACTTTAATTGCTTTAGACCCCATGGTAACTAAGTTATTAGGTTAGCAAGTTTATAAGGTAACTAAGTAACCATTACTTATAAACTTTTTCTTCCTGTAAAAATTCCCAAATAAATAAGGCATACTTTTACTATAAATCATCCAATCCTCTCTTTAATCAGAAACAGAAGAAAAATAACTATTTAAAAATTCCCTTTGTTTTTTCAAAGAAAGCGCTATTTGACCTTGCGTTTCTTAGGCCTGATATGAAGCAAAATCCCCAACAACAAAAATCCTAAGATCAAATAATAGAAATAAAGGGGAATTCCGGGCAAGACGTTGATTACATTCAGGTAATAGACCAACACGCCTAAAATAAGGAAAAAACTTATTATTAAGATAGATATTGTTTTATGTTTTTCAATGAATTGCTCTTCCTCCTGAAGAAGCTTTTTTATTTTCTTCCTCTCAAGGCGGTATATACCGTATATGTTGAGAATTGATAGGAGTGCCAGCAGGAAAATAATTATCAGGTTTGTCTTTCCAAAGCCAAAATTTATAGTTGCAAGTCCGCCCTTAACGTTTATCTCAATTGTCCTGTATGCTTCTTGTATATTGCCATTGTAATCTACTTCTATTTTTAAATCATAAACTCCTGATTCAAAGTCTGAAGGGATAAATACGTTTGCGGTTCTGGTTCTTTCCTCCAAATTTCCCAGAAAAATGACATCTTGGCCAGGGCTTATCACTTTACCGCCTTTTTCAATCCAAAAAGTAATTTCAGCAGTTCCATTTACGCTTGAAATGCTCCTGGTTGCATATGAGAACTCTAAAAATCCCCCTAAATCCACAGGGGACTGGAAGTCAAGTATCCTGACGCTAAAAATCGGATCTGTCTCTGAGCTTACCTGCCCTAAAAGAACAGGGGAACCCAATGAAAAAATCAAGAGCACAGCAATTAATACCGTATAAAAAATTAAAAATGCCCCTACAACTGATGTATTTTTCATCAAATGATACCTCTTTCGACTTTAATAAGGGAAGCAGAATAACTTTTTAAATGTATTTTAAGAAACAGATTTCTCAGCGGATTTTTCTGCAGGTTCTTTCAGATTGTTCATATCTTGTAAATCCTGTCATGATGGTCAAAATCCTCAAAGGAGATTAAATTACTCTTCTTATCAAAGTTAAAAACAAGAATAAAATGCCCTATATGAACTCGCTTCGAATCTTTCATATTATACCTCAGATTTTTGTAATGCTCAACATCGCTTGAATCTGTAATTTCACTGATTTTCTTTAAAACCTGTTCATATAAATTTTTGTCTTTTTTGGATAGTTTATTTAAAATTTTTTGTAAATTGGGCTTAATTTCATATGAATGCATTCTAGCCCCCGATTATCTTTCTTAACTCATTAATATTCCTGAATTTAATGCCTTTTTCTTTGCGTATATTTTTCAGCTTTTCAACGTATTCCGGCCTTAATTCAGGCTCCAGAAAACTGTCCTCATATACCTTAGCAAGCATGGCCACTGCCTGGGATTTATTTTTAAGGCCATATTTAGCCTTTACAATATTTAATATCCTGTCTTCATTTTCATCCAAGTCTATTATATTTTGGACCATTTTATTATATTTTATAATGAATTATAATGTTTATATATTTTTCTATTTTCAGACTTTATTTTCAGGTTTAGGATGCTTCTGCTTTTTGTTCTATTAGCTCTTTCGGCTTGTTCTGCTCTGGGAAGATTTCAGAAAGAGGCTTGTTGCCGTGTTTCAGGACTTTAAGGTTAATCTGTACAATTTCCGGAGAGATTGTCTTGCCTCGCACAGTCCTTCTGAGCCTAAGGCCTTCTGGTTTTGGATTTGAAACCTTTTTTTTGCCTTCCCTTCTTGTGCGTCTATGCATGGCTTTTCCGTAACTGAGAAGAAGCCTTTTCAAACCTACTCCAGGAACCTGCTTCATCGCAGTGAAACCTGCATTGTCGCTTGCTCCTGTAATCTCGAATTCATATCCCTCTAGGTCATGAAGCAGGCCTTTGCCTTCAATTTTATCGTGGAGCTCTTTTCCAAGAAGCTCTTCTGTTTCCGGTTCCAGCTCCAGCTTGTAGGTTTTTCCGCTTTTGTCTGCGATGTTAATCTTGAACGCCATGATAATTTAGTGTTTTGGAAGGTTTTTAAAGTTGTTGAAATTATTTGCTGAATTTCTTGATTTCCGCAATCTCCTGCAAAACACGAAGTTCATTGGCGGAGAGCAAGTCTTTGTTTTTTTTGAAAATCTTAAGTTGCAGCAGAGTTATGTCTGAATAAAGGAAATTTTTGTCTCCGAGCTTTCTTTCGAAATTTATTCCTGGAACAGAAATCGCGAGCTCCTGCCCTTCATTGGCTTCCTCCACTGCCTTGTTCTCTGACTGCATGTTTTTTACTTTGCCGGCTTTTTCTCCGGATTCATCTATCATCTGCAGCCTTGGAATCAGTTTTCCAGCCTCAACCCTTACACCAAAAATAGCAGGGTTGGTGTTCCTGAACACGTGCTGCTTCAGGATTCTGAGCTTGCACAAGGAACTGAGCCCGAGAAGCCTTCTCTTTTCTATTTCCTTTCTCTTATCCCCTCTCAACTTGTGAAGATTTTCCACGAGTTTGTAAATAACATCGTCGGTAAGAATGCTTATCCCATTTTTTATTTCCTCTGCCTCGGAATCAACGGAAACATTAAAGCCAACGATCATTGCATCGATCTCGTTTATCTTCAGGTTTGCCTTGGCATTTGTTATGTCTGACTTGTTTATGTTTCCTATGCCTGCCTTAAGAACAGGAATATTCTCCTGCCTGAGAATCGTGAGCAGGGCTTCCAGGCTTCCAAGAGAATCAGCCTTTGCCACAATCCCGCGGCTGTCTGTTTTTATGCTTTCTGAAATCTGCCTCCTGAAAATTTTTTCAATTTCCTCCTTGTTGTTTTTGTAAATCTGGAACGGCATTCCCGGAAGAATCTCTTCTTTCTCCACGAGCTGCAGCCTCAAGCCAGTTGCTGCCTGCACTTTTTCTTTTGGCTGGAACTTGAAAGAAAGAGGCAAAATCTCTTCAAGAACCCTTATTCTTGTAATCATCACTCTTCCGTCCAAACCGGCCACAGCTATCTCATCTTTCCTTGAGAGTTCTCCGTCGTAAAGAATCGCCTCTATGTATCCCCCCCTCTCCAATTTTTTTATTTCCAGCATTATTCCTTTGGCATCTTTTCCAAGAGCCAGTTTTTCATTCAGGTATTTCTGGCTCAAGCCGCAGAGCATTAAGACCAGCTCTGGAATTCCCTCTCCTGTTTTTACAGAACACGGAACAAGGGCTATTTTTTTCGTGAAGTCTTCTATATTGTAAAACAAATCAGCATCAAATCCATGACTCTGTAAGGCGCCCATCAAAGTCATATATTTTTCCTGGAAATTCTGCGAGGTGTTTTTCGCCTGCATCTCAATGCTCTTCTTTAAATTTTCATCTCCTGTTTTCCACCCGTGAATTTTGTCTATCTTATTCAGGGCGATGATGAAAGGGACTTTGTTTCTCTTAAGAATCTGAATGACTTCAGAGGTCTGTGGCTTTACCCCCTCGTTGATATCAATCACGAGAATTGCCAGGTCTGCAAGCGAGCCTCCGCGCTTTCTTAAATTGGTGAATGCTGCATGCCCCGGCGTATCTATGAACAAGAATCCCGGAATGTCGAGTTTTATTCCCTGCTCCTCTATCAAAGGACAGGCTGCTTTCAGATTTTCCGCAGGATACAGGGTAAAGGAAATCTTCTGGGTTATTCCTCCTGCCTCCTCCATATGAACAGAGCTCTGCCTGAGCCTGTCAAGCAGGCTGGTTTTTCCGTGATCGACGTGTCCGACTACTGTGACGATTGGTTGGCGAATCTTTGTTTTCATGATGCATTTTCCGATATTTCCAATAATAGTTTATTCTTAAAGGTTGAGATATAGAAATTTTTAAGAGAAGAGCTTTCTATAATATAATAAAAGTTTAATTTAAATTCCTATTGATGATAAAATATATCTTTAAAACTTCATGATTAAAATTAATCTATTCTGAGAATATAAGAGGCCGGAGACGACGTCCGAAGCCAGTAAGCGAGCAATCCGAAGATTGCGATCCGAAGATCAAAGCTTGGCTGATTGTTCCGCCTCTTCGACCAAATATTAAAAAGAAATTGAAGTTTTTAAGTTTTTCTGAAACTAAATCAAACTTTCGAACCAGCAGGTTTTCAAGTTTTACTAGATTAAACTTTCAAACCAGAGAAAAGCTTTTATAAGAAGCGCAGTGAGCATCAGTATCACTCCCCAAGTAAATGCTCTTCTATGATGATACTGG
>DATEUW010000032.1:0-13861 GCA_035282925.1 Candidatus Nanoarchaeia archaeon | reverse complement strand
ATCACCATCTTTTTTTGGGGCCATTTTAAATGTAACCCCTGATAGTTTTTAAAAGTTGTCAGTGAAAATAAAAATCTGTTCATCACCGAAATATTTAAATAGTGTATCTTGCGTGTATACACATTAGAGTGTATACCACCTCTTTTCGACCCAGTCGTGTCTTAGGACACGACTGTCATACTAAAATAAAAAACAGAATAAAAAGAAGAAACAAAATGTCAGACATTTTCGACAACCCGATACTCTGCAAGAACTGCAATTCCAGAATGGGGAAGACAACGGTGGAGAAAAACGGATTTCTGATGAGGGCTGTTATATGTGATAAATGCAGCCATAAGATCCTGCATCCAACCGACGAGCAGGAATACAGCAAATTTATAAATTTGAGGAACAAAGAATTTAGAGTAAAAATGAGGCTTGTCGGGAACAGCTATGCCGTATCAATCCCAAAAGAAATAGTCTCATTCATCAGGGAGCAGGAAAAGATCATGAATGACATGGTAAGGCTCTGCTTTGAAGATTTCGGAAAACTCTCTCTTGATTTTAACAGGACAAAAAGCGAAACCCATGACGATGAATTAAAAGAAAAAAATCGTCTGACTATCGCCGAATTGAGGAGAAAAAAAGAAAATGACAGATAAAAAAGAAGTTCAGTTGAAAGTCGTTGAGGCACAGCAGGATGACGCATACAAAGGCATTGCAAGAATAGACGGAGAGGTCATGAGAGAGCTTGGAATAAGGAGAGGGGATGTGATAGTAATCAAGGGAAACAGGGAAACAGTCGCGATAGCAGATCGTGCTTATCCTGCAGATGTTGGCGAGGGAATAATAAGGATAGACGGAATTCTGAGAAGAAATGCGAAGACAGGTATCGGAGAAGCTGTTAAAGTCTTTAAGGCAGAAGTCAAGGAAGCAAAAAAGCTCATGGTGGCTCCTGCACAGAAAAATATAATGGTGCAGGCAGAGCCGGAGAATCTGAGACGCGGGTTGCTAGGAAGAGCGGTTGTAAAAGGAGACGTCGTTGTTTTAGGAGGTGTCCAAAGAAGGAGAGATTTATTTTCAGAAGAGCTCGGCGGGGAATTGGGAGACATGCTCGGAGACATGTTTGGAAGCATGGGAGGATTCGGGCAGATAGGGGGATTTACCCAGATTAAATTTCTTGTTGTCAGTGCAACTCCATCTCAGCCTGTTATAATAACTGAAAACACACAAGTTACATTAAATCCAAAAGCGATTGAACTAACAGAAGAAAGCATCCCTGAAATAACTTATGAGGACATCGGTGGATTGTCTGATGAAATAAAAAAGATAAGGGAAATGGTTGAAATGCCATTAAAACATCCTGAGATTTTTGGAAAATTAGGAATAGAGCCGCCAAAGGGCGTCTTGCTGCATGGCCCGCCTGGAACAGGAAAAACCCTTCTTGCAAAGGCAGTCGCAACCGAGACTGAGGCAAACTTTATTCTTCTGAATGGTCCTGAGGTAATGAGCAAGTTTTACGGTGAATCTGAGAAAAAAATAAGGGATATTTTCGAGGAAGCTGAGAAAACAGCTCCTGCAATAATTTTCATAGATGAGCTCGATGCAATTGCTCCCAAGAGAGAAGAAGTTATGGGAGAAGTTGAAAGAAGGGTTGTAAGCCAATTACTGACGATGATGGACGGTCTGAAGTCAAGGGGGAAAGTAATTGTCATCGGAGCCACGAACAGAGTCAATTCTCTAGACCCTGCTCTAAGGCGCCCTGGCAGATTTGACAGGGAAATAGAGATAAATGTTCCTGGAAAAGAAGGAAGGCTTTCAATTCTCAAAATCCATACAAGAGGAATGCCTTTGACAAAGGATGTAAATCTCAAAGAGATAGCTTCTGTGACTCACGGATTTGTCGGTGCTGATTTGGAGGCTCTTTGTAAAGAAGCAGCCATGATAGTCCTCAGGAAAATACTCCCAAAAATGAAAATGGAGGGGGATGAAGAAATCCCTGCTGAATTTCTGGAAAAACTGATAATAAAACATGAAGACCTTGTGGAAGCATTGAAGGTTGTAAGGCCGAGCGCAATGAGAGAAGTCCTTGTTGAAACTCCTAACATAGGATGGGAGGATATAGGCGGCCTGGATAATATTAAACAGGAATTAAAAGAAGCTGTCGAATGGCCTTTGAAATATCCCGAGACTTTCACTCGGATGGGGATAAGGCCTTCCCGCGGAATTCTCCTTTACGGCCCCCCTGGAACAGGAAAAACTCTGCTCGCAAAGGCTGTTGCCAAAGAAGCAGAAGCAAATTTCATCCAGGTCAAAGGCCCGAGCTTATTGAGCATGTGGGTCGGCAAGTCAGAGGAAGGCATGAGAAAAGTTTTTGAAAGGGCAAGGCAGGTTGCTCCATGCATAATCTTTTTTGATGAGATAGATGCTCTTGCAAATAAAAGGGGGCTTGACGCAGGGACGCGAGTGACTGAGCGTGTTTTAAACCAGATGCTTGCGGAAATGGATGGTCTTGAAGATTTGAATGACATTCTTGTTATAGGTGCAACAAACAGGCCAGACATGTTGGACCCGGGATTGTTAAGGCCTGGAAGATTTGACAAGATCCTTTTGATTGGAGCTCCTGACGAAAAAGGAAGATTGCAGATACTGGAAATTCACACAAAAAAGATGCCGATTGGAGACGGAAAAACAGGACTTTCCAATGCAAAAAGGGAAGCTTTATTGAAAGATCTTTCCAAAAAAACAGACGGTTATACAGGGGCTGATTTAGAGGCTGTTGCCAGAGAGGCTGCAATGCTGTCTTTACGCGAGTCTCTGGAATCCAAGTTTGTGACAGAAGACCATTTCAGCGAGGCTCTTAAAAAAGTCAAGCCGAGCGTAAGCAAGCCTCTTCTCGAGGTTTACAAGAAAATTGAAGACACGTTCCTGAAGAGCGCAAAGACAGCGGTTCCTATGGAAGGAAGTTATCTCGGATAAGTTTATATAATATTTCTCAAAGAGATTTTCATGGCAGAAAAACTGGAAAACAAATTAAAAGGAATTTGTCCTTCATGTAAGAAAGAATCTGCATTTAATTATCATGGGGAACAGGAAATGATTAATAGACCTCCTATTCAACTTTATGATTGCAATTCCTGTGGATCTTCAATTGAGTTAAACAGAATTTATGATAGAAACCCAGAACTCAGAGCGTCGTCACAGTGACCTTATTTTCTTCTACAAGAATCGTCTGCTCTGCCTGGCTGACTTTTGCTCCAGAAACTTCTACTAACTGGTTGAAATGATGCAGGTTTCCGTTTGCTTCAAGCTCACGAAGACCGAATAAAGCTTTGGAATCAAGTGCCTCAACAATCCATCTAGAACAGAAAGGCAATTTATCATATTCTTTTTTTATAAATTGCAGAAGCTCGCGAGCCAAAGGGCTCCTCGGACTTTTCTCTGAGGTTAATTCATAAATCCCAGAAGGTCTTCCATCTCTTACTTTCCCAGAGCCAGGAGTTGCGAAAGGCTCAATTGCATACAAACCCTCTTTTAATACCACCTTTCTTCCATCATCTATGTTTGGTATTGTTATTCCACCATGCAATTCATATTGTTTCATGCTATGGCCACAGAGATTTATTATAGGAGAAAATCCGCGAGATTCTATGGTTTCAGAAATAACACCTCCTATCTGATTGGCCGCTATATCTAGTTTAACTATATCGAGAGCTTTATTTAACGCTTCTTCAGCAGTTTCTATCAACCTCTTGTTCTCTTCGCTATTTTCCAAATCCAGAGAGAAAGCATTATCCGCTGTCCAGCCATCAATATGAACTCCGAAGTCAACTTTTAGCAATCCCGAAGCCAATGCCTTGTCATCATGGCTTGGAGTGTAGTGTGCAGCGATTTCATTTATTGAGAGATTTACAGGAAAAGCCGGTTTTCCCCCGAGTTCTGAAATCCGAGCCTCTATTTTTTCTGCTATCTCCAGCAAAGGAACATCTTTCTTTACAATAGTTCTTGCGTAAGTTTTTACCTGTGAGGCTATTTTTCCAGCTTCCAGCACTTTTGTTTTGTCGATTTCCATATTAAAAGTAATGCATAAAAAGTTTTATTTTTTTATTCAGAATTTTTTCCCTGCCCATTTTTTCCTTTTATTCAGATTTTTAGTAAGAAGAGCCGGAAGCACAGGCTCATAATTCATAGTTCCTGGATTGAATTTCATCTGTAGTTTTAGCTCTTTGATTTTCCTTGTCTTTTTCATACAATGATTAGAAAAAGTTGTTTTTTAAGCCTTTATCTTATCTTTATCTTATTTTGTAGACAGCAGTTACTGTTGCAGAGATTTGCTGTTCGTTTGGAACAATGCTTGCTGCAGCCTCTTTTGCCTCTGCTGAACTTGCTCCTGCAGCGTCATATGCGAGCCATGGAACATAACCATAATCATTTATAGTTACAGAAACCAAAGAACCAAGGCTTTTGCCGAGACCTTCTGCAACGCCCTCTGCCTTTGAAGTCGCGTCCTGTGCAGCAAGCTTCATTGCTTCTGCCTTGTATTTATTCTGGTTTTCCTGGCTCAGCTCAAAGTTGATGTAACTAATGCCTGCTTCAGAATCTACGCCAGAATCTATGACATCCCCTATTTTTTCAGACTCATTTGCAGAAAGCTCAACTTTTAGTGAATGCGTTGCCCTGTAGCCGGTTATTTTTCCCGTTCCTGTCCTGTAATCATACTCAGGGTAAACGCTGTAGCTCACGGTTTTGATGTCATCTCTTTCAAAGCCCTTGCTTATCAGAGAGTTTATCAAAGCATCGGTTATCCCTGAATTCTTATCTGCAGCCTCGTTGCTTGTTGCGCCTTCGGAATCCACGGTAAAATAAACTCCGACAAGATCTGGCATTACTTCTATCGTGGCTGTGCCAGCAACACTTATTGTGTTCTTATAGGAAGGACTTAGGGAATTGAGAAGTATCAACACAATTATGATAACCCCTGCAACTATTATCAAAGTTGTCTGCACAGATTTTTCCATTTTCATTATTAATTAAATAAGAAGAATTTATAAATCTTAGCTGGAATCAGATTGAACTAGCCTCTTTCTCTCAGCCTCCTGTTTTTCGGGATAAAATTCCCTATTTTTTCTTCTGATGCCTTGCCTGTTCCAAGAAAATCTTCTCCATGTTTCATAGCTAAAAATCCGCGTTTTCCTGTTTTAATCAAAAGCTCGCGGCCTTTCATCCATTCTTCTGCCTGGCTTTCATCTAATTCAAAAATATCTTTCTTAATCTGGCCCTTAAGAATCTGCGAGCCTTCGATGCTTAATCTAATTTCGCCTCCGACAATCTTTGCAAAGTAAATACCAATTCTCTCTATCGGAACCAGAGCCTCGAGTTCTCTGATTTCATTTTCAGGCAAATCCCCTGAAAACAAGAAAAGCCTTTCCTCTCCCCTCATGACTATCATTCCTGGAATTGAATCCACGCCAAACTGCTCGTTGAGCTTTTTCCCAACCTCGGCTTTTTCTCTCTTACTCAATATTTTTAGGTAGTTCATTCTTCTTGTAAAAATTCAAAGATTTCTTTCTGTTTATGTGCATTAAGAGAAACATGAAGTTCTCCTGTTGACGGCTTTACATTTAAAAAACCTAGGTTTATCAATTCCTTTATTGCTTTTTTATGCTCTTTCGTTCCTCTTAAATAATCTGGAAGAGCTTTTTGTAAATTCTTCATTTCCGTGTGTCTTCCGCCCCATATACTTAAGTTGGTTAATTTTCTTAGAAACCTCTTCATTATTGCTGTTTGCAAATCCATTTTCTTTACGAGCAGTTTTAACTATTAAAGTGTTTTGAATTATTATGGAACACTAATGTTTCATAAAAGAAACATTTATAAATGTTGGATTTATATAGATTTATGGAAACATTATTTAGACAAGCATTGGGAGATAACCCAAAAATAAGAGTATTGGAATTTTTAATAGAAGGGAGAGAGCTAGACTACAGCATAAGTGACATAGCCGAAGGAGCCGATATAGGAAGAACAACCCTATTCAGGATTTTTGATGATTTAATAAAAAGCGGGATTATTGTTCCAACAAGGCAGATAGGAAATGCAAAATTATTCAGACTCAATAAAAACAGCTCCTTTGTCAAAAAAATGATTGAACTCTTTGACACAATTATCATGAACAAGAAAAGAGTTGCTGTTTAGGCAGATTATTTTATAGATTCAATTTTATTTTGTATAATAATAATTTGTTTTTATGATACTTCCCATATTTTTTAAAACCTAAGGAATCATAAAATTTTATTACTCTTTTATCTTTGCTTGAGACAGTTGAGCATATAATATTAATTTTATTTCTCTTGCTATAACTTATTAGTTCTTTCATTAATTTTTTACCAATACCCTTTCTTAATCTCAGAGAGCAAATGAAATCAATAGTTATACTGTTTTTATCCTCTTTGAAAGTAACAAGTCCGTCAATTTCATTTTTGGACTTATGGACAAGACAATTTATTTTTCTTAATTTATTGACTGTTTCTTTTAATGTCGCATATCCTTCAGGTTTTTCCATAGATAGCCCTTTAATATAAACTTCTGCTGCTTCTTCTAAATCTTTACTTTTTAATTTTTCTATCATTTTATCCTTTTCATCTTAGCAATGAAAAACCCCTCTGTGTCGCTGTCCTGGGGATAAATCCTGCAGGATTTTTTAACTTCCTGATTATAATTATTACCATCCCATTCTGTTATACCGCTTCTACATTTAATAGGTAACTTTATGCTTTCTATCTTAATATCTGGAAATTTTTCCAGGATAAAATCAACAACATCTTCGTTTTCTTCAGGAGCGTGCGTGCATGTGCTGTAAACAATTTCTCCTCCTGGTTTTAAAATTTCAATGGCAGAAGCAAGTAGGGCTTTCTGAAGCCTTGAAAGAATCTTTATTGTTTTGGGATTCCACATCAATGCTGTGATTGGGCTGCTTCTTATTGTTCCTTCTCCGGAGCAGGGAGCATCCACGAGAATCTTGTCAAATTGGAAACTCTGTTCCTTCAGCCTCCTGCACAAAGCAATGCCGTCTTTTTTTGTTATTATAGTATTTGAGACGCCACACCTTTCAAGATTGGAAGCCAGAATTTTCAGCCTTTTGAGGCTAGAATCATTTGCTATTATGGAACCAGAACCTTTCATTTCTGCTGCTATCTGCGTTGTCTTTGAACCAGGAGCAGCTGCAATATCAAGAACAAATTCCTCTGGCCCGGGTTTCAGGGCAAGAACAGGGAGCATGCTCGCAATTTCCTGGACATAATAATATCCTAAAAGGTGTTCCAAAGAACGGCCGAGTTCTCCCGGAGCCAAATCATTTTCTATAATCATAACCTCAGGGCAATCTTTGAATGGCTGATTAACAGACCAATTTTTAGACCTTAATCTCTTTAACAATTCCTCAGGGGAAATTTTTAAGGTATTGCATCTTATGGAATTCTGCACTGGCTTCTTTAAAATTTCCAGGTATTCTTGAAATTCTTTTCCCAGCAGTTTTTTCATTCTCTCAAGAAAAAGTGGCTTCGGTTCGTAGGTTCTCATGAATTTAAGTAACAAATGGAATTTTTAATATTTGGGGTAAAACACAAAATTTATTAATCTCTTTTCTTTATTAAGTAAAATGGTCGAATTAATTGGGTGGGGAGGGGTTATAATTATTGGTGGTGGATTGGTTATGCTATATTCTTTAAGCAATAGAAAATGGCTTCCTTTTATTGTAGGGCTTCTTGTAGCAGCCGGCGGATTTCTTCTGACAGACTTTTCTTTTTTAGCCTAGAATAATCTTTCAGTTAATTTGGATAAACCATATAGGGCTGCCACAATAGGAACAAAAGAGAGAAAAACATGATAAGGCACGCTTCCAGAAAAAGTCGGTTTGCCGTTATTTAAATCTTTTTGTAAATAGTATACTCCAAGACCGAAAGGCAAAAACTGTTTTCTGAGTCCGGTATTCCATGCAGTGCGCCAATCAACTTCTTCAGAGAAGCATCTTTCTTCCAGAGATTCTGAACCCATGATTATTAGCCAAACCAATTCTTTTTAAAACTTTTCCTTTAGAAATCTCCTAATTTCATCTGTTTTTTTCCCTCAATAATTTCCCTGATATCCACATTAAAAACCTGGAGGATATTCTCCACAGCAGGAAGAATCTGCTTTTGAAGGTAATATTCTATGTTGTATTCCCCTTTTTCTTCAGGAAGCTTTACCTTTTCCCTGACGAGCTTCTTTTTTTCCCTTGTCTCTGCGATGAAATACTCAATCAGATTTCCGCCGCTTATCGGAATTCCCTGCTCTTTCATTTTTCTTGCAGCAATGACATGCGGAGAAATTGCCTTGTATTCCTCAATCGGCTTTTGCAGCATTGTCCTTATTGTTATGTCCTCCCTGTTTATCTCTCTCTGCTTGACTTTTTTAACAACTTCTTTCAGATATTGCAAAGCACGAGCCTCATTTCCGTCCTCAAGGACAAGGCGGATTATCCTGTTTTGCAATTCCCTTGCAAGATGGCACCAGTCTCTTCTCACTGTTTCAAAGCCACGGATCTTTAGCTTGCCGTCTCTGCCTATCAGGGCATATTTCTTTTTGGCTCCGATAGTCCCTGTTCTCTTTGTAACCCACAATCCTCTGGTGAAAAATCCTTCCAGTTCAAGCTCCATGATTCCGGGAAGCTCGGAATTGAGTTTTTCAAGCAACTTTAGCGTTTGTGACTCTGTTTTTCCATTCATTAGAAAGGCTATGGAGTCTGTATCAGAGTAGATGACTTTGTAACCAGTCCTGTTTATCCTGTCAATTGTCTGTTTTATGAAGTCCCTGCTGATTGAAGTTGCTGCTGCAGAAGCCTCCGGGCAATAATATCTTGCTCCGAAAAATCCCTGGTAACCGTAAGAGGCATTGGCAAGAAGCTTGAAGGCATTGCTCCTTGCCTTTTTTATGGCATCTGGCTTTTCTTTCAGCTCCTGCTTATATTGCTTCCTTTTTTCTATAATTTCCCTGAGCATCTGGGGAAAGAATTCTGGTTTTTTTGAGAAGTATAATTTTCTGCCACTTGCCTCAACTTCAAGGAAATCTTTTTGCCTTTTTTCTGAAAAAGACGAACGCGAAAGATTAAAAGTAACTATGATGCTCGGCCAGAAACTCGTGAAGTCAAAGATGCAAATATCTTCATACAAGCCAGGGGTTGGCTCAAAGACAAAAGCTCCCTCGTACTTTTCCCTGCGCATCCTGGCACTGATTTCATCATGAACTGGTTTTTTCTCAGGTATTTCGTCGAATCTGTTAAGGTTGTGCATTATGTAGTCCTCAACATTGTTTGACATCCCGTTCCTTGTCACAGAGAAAACTGGCTCCTGCATTATCCTCGTGAACTCGAGCATGTCTGGCCAGAATTTCTGAAACAAGCCGTAGGCAAGGACAGAGTCATGAAGGTTGTATTCAAAATAGCTGTCCCATTCTTCCTTCTTGATTTTTGACGAGTGCCTGAACTTGAAATCTTTTTTTGTGTCTCCAAGGAATTCGCGGGAG
The DNA here is from genome assembly GCA_035282925.1 of Candidatus Nanoarchaeia archaeon. GTDB lineage: Archaea > Nanobdellota > Nanobdellia > Pacearchaeales > GW2011-AR1 > ASMP01. Next base: position 4,324 of record DATEUW010000032.1, on the reverse strand, counting down.
ACCTCGTTCAGGGAAAGGGTTTCTGACTGCATGTACTGGGAATATGCTGTCTGGATGAATTTCATCAGGTCAATGTGGACAATTCCCGATATTTTTCCTGTCGGAAGGGCGCCACGGAAAAATCTTGGCTGTGTGTTGTCCAATCCAAGAGTTAACGGAACCTTTAATTTTGTTGCCCTTGTTTTTAGGTAAGGCAAGTCGAAACCATCTGAAAAATATCCAACGAGAAAATCAGGAGATATTTTTTTCACATAATAAACAAATTTTTTAAGCAGTTCTGCCTCATCTTTCACAACCTCAACATAATCTGCCTTAGGTTTTTTTCCAGCACCGGTTTTCCAGGTAATCACCTTTTTGAAATCTTCCGAGACGAGGGAAACCATCAGAATCTCTCCCTCCCCTATCTTGAACTCATCTGCTTCTATATCATATGTGAGGACCTTTGGGGAAAAGTTCGGGATTTCCAGCCTTTTGTGGCTTTGGAGCCTCATGCAGAGATCAACCTGCAATTCCTGGTCAATTCCCCCAAACTCTCCGGAATTATCAATGATTTCCCCCTCTATCTCATACCATTGCAGGGGAGCAATCTGCCTTTCTATTATGTAATGGGTTATGAAGCCAAGGTCATAGCCTCTTCTGTTTGTAATCCCGGGCAAGGCAAGCCTGTCTGCAATATCGTGAAGGTCTTTGTAATTTGTTGCAAAAATCTTTAATGCCTTGACTCTCTGGCCAAGGAAGTTTTTTTCATGCAGCTCAACAGCCTCAACCCTTGTCTGCCTTCCTTTTGAATCCAGCCTTATTTTTTTTATCTTTTCTATGAGGTCTTTTATTTTGTTCTGGCTTAAATCCCCTGAAAGCACAGCCCACAGATAAACAGGGCAGGAATCAATGACGCAAACCCGCTTCCCCTGCCTGTCTCTTCCTATGATTCTTATATGGTTTCTGCCTTCAAAATCGAAGTAATCATAGTCCACCGGTATAAAATCTGTCCTCATTCTTTTATGAAGGAGAAGCGTTATTTAAATTTTAAGAGTAGGCGGAAAAAATTATAACAGCAAAATTTATATACTCTTATCAAGTAGTTACAATATGGCATCACAAACTCTTTTATTTGATACTGGAACACCCTCTTTGGAGAGCCATATTCCAGAGCAAATAACGCATCAACGCCAACAGAGTTTGGAAAGAGATCTGAAAGAATTGGAAAGAATAAACTCTTTGATTTCAATAGTAAAACCAACAGCAGATACCGGAGAGATGCATAGCAGATTAACAGAGTTAAGAAAGCATGGCTGCCAAATAATGCCCCACAGCGAAATGAATAATAAAGAATTAACTAATTATTATCGTTCTGTAAGAAGCGAGTTGCGTACACAGATTCTTGATGCAGAATGCAATCTTTCACTTCACCAATACCCCGAACATCTCATGTACAACTAAAACAAATAATTATTTATATTTGCTTGAGGCTCTATAAAAATGGGTTTGAATATCAGGGAAATAATCCCCAGAAAGGAAATCGAGATTTCAGATTTGAAGGACAAGGTCGTTTTTGTAGATGCCTATAACATGCTCTACCAGTTTCTTTCAACTATAAGGCAGCCTGACGGGACTCCCCTCATGGACAACAAGAGGCGTGTTACTTCACATCTTTCAGGAGTTTTTTACAGGAATGTGAATCTTCTTTCAGAAGGAATAAAGCTGGTCTATGTTTTCGATGGCGAGCCGCCGAAATTAAAGGCAGGCACTCACAGGATAAGGTCAGAAATCAGGGAGCTCGCAAGAGGAAAATATGAGGAGGCGAAAAGGGAAGAAGACGTGGAAGGCATGAAAAGATACAGCTCTCTTCTGATAAAGATGGATTCAGAGATGGTGAGGGAGAGCAAGGAGCTTCTGGAGGCGATGGGAATAGGTGTTGTTCAGGCTCCGGGAGAGGGAGAGGCTGAAGCAGCTTATCTTTCAAGAGTTAAGAACAACAGCTTTGGAGTTGTCAGCCAGGATTATGACAGCCTTCTTTTCGGAGCAACAAGGCTTATCAGAAATTTAGGGCTTGCAAAAAAAAGGAAGATTGTTTCCGGATGGCAGGAAATCAGGCCGGAAATGATAGAGCTGCACGCTGTTCTGAATTTGCTTGAAATAAATCTTGACCAGCTAATATGCCTTGGAATTTTAGTAGGCACTGATTACAATCCGAAAGGTGTTCTCGGAATAGGGCAGAAAAGAGCTCTGGACATAGTGAGAAAATATAAGCAGCCTATCCTCATATTCAAAAGCGTTGAAGAGCAAATCATGAGCCTGTCGGAAAAAGACAGGTTTGACTGGCAGGAAATCTTTGAGCTTTTCCACAAGCCAGCAGTTATCAACGCTGATTTTAAATTCGGGAAAGCCGATGAGAAAAAAATAAAAAAAATTCTTGTGGAAGAGCATGATTTCTCAGAGGAAAGGGTTGACAAGCAGCTGGAAAAGCTCAGGGAAGTCAAGGAGAAGAAAAAACAAAAAGCTCTCGGAGATTGGGTTTAAATCAATTGGTTCTTATGTCTTTTTCCCTTACACCTTTTCTGATGAGAATTCCTGCGCCAAGAATGGCCAGGCCTATTAATCTAGCTGTCCATTTCTCATATACTAGATTTGTAAAAGACACAAACACAATAAACAAACCAAGAACTATGAAAAACCACGAAAACCCCAACTTCTTTATTATCAAGAAAGCCAAAACCAAAAAGACAATTACCAAGAGAAAGGAAAATGAATCTACTGAAAAGCCAAGGTCATAAAAAAAGGATTCGATATTGTAGCCTGTTCTGTAAAGGTAATAAACTATCATCGTGGATATTGAAAAAGCCACAATCCCTGAGGCTGTTGAGTTTGGCTGCCCGCGGGCATTCCTGAAAAGATTCGCTCTTGAAAGAGCGAGAATTAAAACAGTGAATAGAATAAAAAACAGCAATACGTAAAAAACCGTCGAGGGATCCAGCCTATCAAAAATATCAGCAAGTGAGATACTTCCGTAGCTTCCATAACCATATCCGTATCTGTCAAAAAACTGCGCGCTGGCGAGTTTTACTTGAAATAGGAATAAAAATATTAATGATAAAAAAACTTTTAATATGCTAAATTGTAAAAAGCGATTATTAATACTAAAATTATCCTCTTTTTCTTTCACCAACTTCATGCTTAATTCAGGGAATTTATTCTTATAAACTTTCTTGTGGCAATCGGTAATAATATTTATAAAGTTAGTTTAATTAATGAAAGGATGGTGGTGGGACGTATTTATGGGATTGCGGCTATCCTTCTTGCATTAGATGCTATGTTTTCCCATATTCTTGGTCAACTTTTGCCAGTATTAGTTGTGGCTCTTGGTGTTCTTATATTACTCACACCCATGGGCGGCGGACCAATGGGTTACCAAACGACCTCTCAAAAAATTAGAAGATATGTATTTGGAATATTTATAGGCATAATTGGGCTAGTTCCAATTATTCAAAACTATACTGGTTCTTTTTATATACCTGTAGTAAGTGGTTCTATAGAAATATTGCCTTGGGCCTCAGTAGAGGTCTGGACAGGTCAGGTAATCCTTATTTTGATTGGAGTAATATACTTTTTTGCTGGGACAAAAGCTGGAAACGCACCTATCTGGACTCATTAACTTTTCACAAACCTTTAAATCATATTTCTTGTTATATCTCTTGTGATTATTAAAATGAAAAAAGCATCTTTTGACATCTTTGGAAATATAGCCTTGGTAAAATTTCCTAGAGGAATAAAGGCAAAGGATAAGAAACTCTTTGCTGATAAGTTGCTTCATGATAACAAATCAGTAACAACTGTGCTTGAAAAAACCCGGGGATTTAGGGGAAGGCTCAGGAAGCAGGAAACAAAATGGCTTGCAGGAGAAAAAACAAAAGAAGTTTTATACAGAGAAAACGGCTGCGTCTTCAGGTTTAATATTGATAAGACATATTTTTCTCCGAGGTTGAGCAACGAAAGGAAGGAAATTGCGCAGAAAATAAAAAAAGGAGATGAAGTTTTGGTGATGTTTGCTGGAGTTGCCCCTTATTCAATTGTTATAGCCAAAAATTCCGGAGCCAGCAAGGTAGTTTCCATTGAAATTAATAAAGAAGCCAATAAATATGCTAAAATGAATGTTGAATTAAATGGAGTCAAAGGTAAAGTTGAAATTATCCAAGGCGATGTTAAAAGAATTGCTAATAAAATCAAAGAAAAATACGACGTAATTGTCATGCCCCGCCCATAGCTTAAGGATAGCTTTTTGAGAGAAGCATTTATTCTATCTAAAAAAGGCACCAGAATTTTTTAT
>DATEUW010000031.1:0-34362 GCA_035282925.1 Candidatus Nanoarchaeia archaeon | reverse complement strand
AGGCTCAGGAAGCAGGAAACAAAATGGCTTGCAGGAGAAAAAACAAAAGAAGTTTTATACAGAGAAAACGGCTGCGTCTTCAGGTTTAATATTGATAAGACATATTTCTCTCCTAGGCTGAGTAATGAGAGGAAAGAGATTTCTCAAAAAATAAAGAAAGGGGATGAGGTTTTGGTGATGTTCGCAGGAGTGGGCCCATATCCAATTGTCATTGCCAAAAATTCTGGAGCCAGCAAGGTAGTTTCTATAGAGATTAACAGAGAAGCCAATAAATATGCTAAAATGAATGTTGAATTAAACGGAGTCAAAGGTAAAGTTGAAATTATCCAGGGCGATGTTAAAAGAATTGCTAATAAAATCAAAGAAAAATACGACGTAATTGTCATGCCCCGCCCACAGCTTAAGGATAGCTTTTTGAGAGAAGCATTTATTCTATCTAAAAAAGGCACCAGAATTTTTTATTACGATTTTTGTAAGGAAGAGGAGATAGAGCAAATTGTTAACAGGATAAAATCAGAGGCTAAAAAATCCGGAAGGAAAATTAAAATATTAAAAATCAAAAAAGCAGGAGAAATAGCCCCATACAAATACAGAATCCGCGTGGATTTTGTTGTTATAAATTAGAAATCTTTTCAAAGCCTCTTCTCTTCTTTGATTGCCGTGGGGGCTTCACCGCCGTGCCATGTAAATCTCGGGCGCACTCTCATCGGATAAATCCTCTCCGAGTTATCATCGAGGATAATCGCACTCCCTTTCAGGCTCGGAAGATCGTCCATCTGCTTTTTTATGCTTTCAAGTATGTAAGACTGCATTATGTAATTCAAAGCCTCAACATCCGGCTTAGAGGTCACCCTGTGCGCAATGACAATATCTGCCTGGGTCATGACATCCCTGTGTATCTGGCCAGGCTGCTGCGTGGCTAAAACAAGGGAAATCCCAGGCTGCCTTCCCTCTCTGAGAAGCTGGATCAGGGCATCTGTCGCCACTGTTTTCTCTGAGAGAGGCAGGAATTCATGGGCCTCGTCTATGAATATCCAGACCAAAGGATTGTCTCTCTTTATTTCCCCAGAAAAATATTCGAGGCCGCGGGAAACAGAATCAATCTCTTCCTCTTTTCTCGAAGACATCCTCTGATTGAAAATCTTTCTGCAGAGAAGGCTTATCGCCAGAGCCCTTATGTTGAAGGCTCCGACAGCATTATAGACGCTTAAATCCAGGACAGTAGTTGTTCCTGCTGAAACCAGGTTTTCAACTTTCGTTTCTTCTTCACCCTTTTTTGCAAATATTCCCCAGGTATTTGCCGCCTCGAACAAGCCCGCTGCAGCATTTCTTGTTTCCTGAGGAGTTTTTTCATCCTTTTGCAGTTCCTCAAGAACATCATCTAAATCATAAGTTCCCTGCTCCTTAAGCCTTGCAATTGTTCTTTGTATGAGGACAGAGACGGGATTGACAATGTCCAACCCAAAAGTCAGAACCCAGTCCTCGGCTGTTAATTCTGTAACGTCCAGTGCGAAAGAATCGTCTGCCGGAATCCCTTTTTCCAGATATGAATCATAATGCCCGGACGGAACAAAAATCTTTACAGGAAGATTCTTTTGTTTCAGGCCCCATTCCTGCAAAAGCTCCTTGTCTTTTTCATTTTTGAATTTCATGGTCCAGTAGATTCCCATCGTGTCAAATATCAGGGAGCCTATGTTCTGGCTTGCCTCTTTTGGAAGAGCCGAAAGCTCTTCTGCCAGAACACCAAGGGTGTAGGATTTTCCAGAGCCCCTTTTTCCTGCAATGAGAACCACGTGGCTTCTCGATATATCCATAAAGATTTTGTTGCTGAGAGAAGTGTATTGGCCCATTTTGACATAGCCTTTTCCTATGTATACGAGGCCGCGGTCACCAAAAGCCTTTTTGTCTGCAGCATCCCTGCCAACAACAATGTCATAAGCCATTATTATATAACATAAAATAGCTTTTTATATTTTTTATGGGCAAAACCGTGTTTTATCAGAAATTGGAATTATTGTTTTAGGTTACTTAAATATTCCACTTCCTCTTCGGAAAGCCTTAGTTCTTTCTGGATTTCAGGCTTCAGGAGGAAAGGCTTTATCATGGAAAATTCAGCCATTGCCCTCTTCCCTCCTATGTGGACGTATTGCGCATATTTACTTGCTATGGATTTCTTTTTTTCTGTCCTCTTGTTGTTGAGCCAGATTTTTAAAATTCTTGTCGGCTTTTTGTAGCTGGTAAATCCAGACTTTGTTTCTTTAAGATTTTTTGAACTGGAAATTCCGTAACTCAGCAAGGCATTTTCATAAACCAGAAAACGCCAATACTGCTGCCTGTAAATCCTTCTTTTGAAGATATCCACTCTGCTCAATGTATTTATGGCTTTTGCGAGCTCTTCTCCAGAGTATTCTGCCGGCAGATTTTCCTCAACCCACAGCATTATCTCTTCCAGAGGCATGTTCACCGAATCAAAAAGCTGCAGCATGCTTTCACTGGGCTTGCCTTTGAAAATCATTCTCAGGGCAGAGAAAATATCCATCTCCTTGTTTCTTTCATCGAAGATTATTTCCCCTGGCTTCGCCATGCCAGAGGCTGTCTGCAGGTCGTTTATCGCAGCCCTTAAATCTCCGCGGGCCTTTACGGCAATATTTGTGAGAACATCCATGTCCAGGAATTTTTTTTCCTTCCTGAGGATTGATATCATGATGTTTTTTATCGTCTTGTAGTCTATCTCTTTCAGCTGAATGAGGTCTGATTTTTTTCTTAATCCTGTGAATTTCCTGTTCCAGACGTCGTTCGCAGTTATTATCATGGGATATGCGGAGGATTCCACCAAGGCGAGGAGCTCAAGAAGGCCTCCCCTGTCCGTCTCCGATATGCCGTCAACTTCATCAACGAGAATTATCTTGCTCTTTTTTGTCAGGGATTTCTGCTCTGTTGCAGGCCGCAGAATCTCGTGAAGTTTTTCCCTGTCCCTGAGATCAGAGGCATTCAATTCAAAAAGCTCTGCTTTATTTTCATCTGCAGCAGCGAAAGCCAACGATGTCTTCCCTGTTCCAGGGGGCCCGTAGACCATCGCAGCCCTGTTCTCTCCTTTTCTTCCGAATTTTTTCAGGAACTCTTTCAGAAAAAAAATAGCCTGCTCCTGGCCTTCAACATCTGAAAAATTCTTCGGCCTGTATTTTTCTGTCCAGTTTATTGTTTCGGTCATCTTAATTTTTCCATCCCTTCAAAATGAATCTTGGGATCATTTATATCATAAACATCATTAACCACGTACCTTCCGCGTGTATAAACTCTTCCCTCTCGAGTAAAATGGGTTGCTTCTATGATTGTGATGCTTGCTAATGGTCTTGACAATTCTTGATTTCCTTTTGTTTCCCTTAAAGGTATCTCTCCCCCAAGCCAGTAATTTCTCTGACCTTCTTTTAGAAATGGACAAAATTTACCTGGCACTAAACTTTCCGGTAAGCATTCTTCTTCCAATCTTCCTCCTGTTCCATGTTTCCTCAATGCCAAATTTGCATTAAATTCTACTTGAATTCCCATTTTCCTTTTTCACTTACCAAGACCAGCAAGCACAAAGCTTGCCAGCAGGGATTGCAGCTGAATGAAAGGGTCGCTGCCTTCAACAATCCTGAATTCCGCCTCCCCTGTTTTTTCTGTAAGTTTCACTTTCACTTCCGGCTCTACGGGAAGATTCCAGATTTCTTTCTGGATAGCCTTTATCACGTCCTGGCCAGAGATGCTCTCCCTGAGCATGATATCCAGGAGTTTTTCCCTGGATTTCTGGAAATCTCCGGAGATCGCATAATCCAGAACAACCCTGATGTCTTTCGGCTTTGCGCTGGAAATTATGGTTGACACAAGGTCATAGTTTATTGAAGGGGATATGGATGCTGTTGATTGCAAGATGTTGATGCAGCGCCTGCAGTCTCCTTCGCTTCCTTCATAGATGAGTTCAAGGGCGTCAGGGCTTATCGTTAATTTTTCTCCTTCTTCTATTTTTCTTATGATTCTTTCTATGTCTTTTTTTTCCAGGAGCTTGAATCTGAAGATAGCGCACCTGGACTGAATAGGATCAATAATTTTGCTGGAATAATTGCAGGAAAGGACGAATCTGCACGTTGCTGAATAGTTCTCCATAGTTCTTCTCAAAGCCTGCTGGGCTTCAGGAGTCAGGGCATCGGCTTCATCCAGGAAAATTATCTTGAAAGGGACATTTCCTATGGATTTTGTCCTTGCAAAATTTTTTACTTTCTCCCTTACGACATTGATGCCGCGTTCATCAGAGGCGTTCAGCTCCAGGTAATTCTCACGCCAGAATTTCCCAAAAAGCTCCTTGACAATTATCAAAGCCAGGGTTGACTTCCCTGTTCCTGCGGGTCCTGCAAAAAGAAGATGTGGTATGTTAAGGGAATTCGTGAGGGATTCGACTTTCTTGACGGTGTTGTCCTGCCCGACAATCTCTGAGAATTTTGAGGGCCTGTATTTTTCTGTCCAGATTTCGCTCGCCATAATTTTTTATTTAGACAAACTTTTTTAATTTGCCGCACCAAATTGCCCTTTGGTGCAAGGGACAATATTTTAAGAAAAAAACAACTTATAAATATTGTTATTATGGAAATTGAAATATAAAAAATTAAATGCTTCTTTCTCTTCGAAGCTTCCTCTTGCGTTTTTCCTTTCTAAGGCGCTTTCTCTGCCATTTCCACCGCATCTGCCCTTTTTTCTTCCAGCGCCTGCTTGAGCGTTTCATTATAAAGTCTGGAGAAATTTACTTTTAAAGTTATCTGATTCACCTGCTCCTTATAACCCCGATTCTCGGGCAGTATTTCCTGACAGGGCACTGGGAACACTTCGGGGAAATTGGCTGGCATATTGTCTGTCCGAAGAGGACAAACAAGGCATTGAATTCTGGCCAGTATTTTTTTGGAAGTATTTTCTCCAATTGTTTCTCTGTTTGCTCCGGAGTCTTGGTTTTTACCCAGCCAAGCCTGTTTGGAATCCTGTGGCAGTGCGTGTCTATCGGAAGCGCTTCTTTCCCATATGCGAAAGCGAGAACAATGTTTGCTGTTTTTGGGCCTATTCCCTTTATGGCCAGAAGTTCTTCTTTGATGTCAGGAACTTTTCCATTGTGCCTTTCAAGAATGACCTTTGAAACGTGCTTTAATGTCCTGGCTTTTTTCCTGTAGTGACCAGAGGAAAAAATAAGTTTTTCCAGTTTTTTCTGGGAAAGAGCCATAATTTTTTCAGGGGTGTCTGCGACTGCAAAAAGTGCAGAACTTGCCTTTTCCGTATTTTTGTCCTGTGTCCGCAGAGAGAGCAAGCAGGCAATGAGGACTTTGAATGGGTCAGGATTTTTCCTCATCCTGTTCAGGGTTGTTCTTTCTTTATAATCAAAATGCTCTGCAAGAAGGTCCATCACCTTTGAGATGTTTTTTTGGTATTTGTTCATTTGCAAAACGCCCCGACCGAGATTCGAACTCGGGTCACAGCCGTGCTCTAAGACAAACGTCAACTAACGTTGCCATTTGAGACAAACGTCAGCAAGCTGCCATTTGAGAGGGCTGCATTCTTGGCCTCTGAACTATCGGGGCTTTGATATTTTTAATGAGAAGGAGCCAGAGTATATTTAAATTTTGAGCTTTTAAAATTAATCAGTTTTGTCTTCTTAGACTATTTAAAAATATAAATCTTACTTCACAAGCAAAACCCTGTCGTTGGGCCTTACTTTGTCAGGAACTTTTATGCCTATGTGGTCGCCTTTCTTTGCCGCCTTAACAGAGCTTTTTTCTATCTGCATGCTTCCTATCTTGACCTCGAAGTCAGTCGTGTGGCCCTTTACATGTACCTTGTCTCCGACTTTCAACCCAGAGGAAAGCTTTATAGCAGCAACCCCGACATGGCTAAAATAGCCTGAAATCCTTCCTATTTCTTTTTCATCCGCCATGATTTACCTAAGAGTAATGGATATTTAAATTTAGTGATTATTTCATATCTTAATAATGCTTAAATATCTACGTTTGCTCTGAAATTAATGGAAAGTGAAGACGAATGCAAGAAATGCAAGGGAACAAGAAGAGTCAGGGATAAAGACGGAACAGTTCATGTTTGCTATGACTGCCTTGCCAAAGGCAAGATGGACCAGCACGATAAAAATCCAAAAACAGCAGAGGATTACAGGATAAAATTATAATTCTTATAACCAATTTTTTTGATTGAGAAATAGCCCCACCAGGATTCGAACCTGGGTCACCGGCTTCAGAGGCCGATATACTTGACCGCTGTACTATGGGGCTATGCAATTTCTTAATTGCACTTATTTTTAAATGTTAGTTAGGTTTATATTTCCAATCTTCCATTAAATGACATGATATGGAAAACGCATCTCGCAATAGGGCTGGCTATCGCACTCTATTTCTCAGACTATGTAAACAAGCCACTGATATTTATTCCTGTCGTGCTGATTTCCAGCTTTTTTCCTGACATAGATTCAAGATTTTCTTACATAGGGAAAAGGGCTTTGTTTAGGCCAGTTCAGTGGACTGCTTCCCACAGGGGAATAATTCACAGCTATACGATGTGCATCGCCCTTTCGCTTCTGATAGCCTTTTTTTTGCCTGTTCTCGCTTTACCTTTTTTCTTAGGGTATAGCTTTCATCTTTTTGCAGACAGTTTCACTCCACAAGGAATAAAACCGTTCTGGCCCCTCAAGGCTGTTTCCAAGGGAGTTGTAACCACAGGAGGAAAAATAGACAAAGCTGTTTTTTACACCTTTGTACTCATAGATATTGTCCTCCTCGCCACCATACTCTACACCTTATTTTAGATTAGAAAAATTTTTATATGCGAGCATCTTCCACCCTGGATGAATATACTCTTGATTCTTGGGATAGCTGCCCTTGCCCTTGTTTATCTGGGATTCAAATGGAATAACATGAGAACAAAAATTGCCTTCTTTTTCATACTTTTCGGGGTCTTGTTCTTGTTATTCATCTTTGTCATTGCCAGCGGACGTTTGGATTTTTCAGACCTGGGGCAAGCTTCCTCATCTCTGAAAAGCTATTTTTTGACGATTAAAGGATTTGCAGTTAAGGTTTTTGAAACTACAGGAAATGTGATAGGCCGCCTGGATTCGGGAAATTCCACTGGTTGAAAAATGAAAATTCAGATACTCATAGTCAAACTCCTGGTTCTTGGAGCATTGTTCATAATAAGCAACCAGAACCTTCACCTCCTTGTTTCGCAGGAACGGGAAATTTTTTTTAATACCTATTCCGGATGGATAACAGACATAATGGGAAAGATTGTAGATGTGACAGGGTATGCTGTAAAACTCAAATGGCTCCCTACTTCCTGAGCAATATTTATAAACCAAAATGCCCATGATAGAATATGGCTAAAAAAACAAGAGTGATGACAGGAGGACCCCAGAGAATTTCCTACTTAAAAAACAGAATAAGCATTTCATGGAGAAGTTTTATCATCTTTTTAGTGTTGTTTCTGGTATCATTCCTGCTGTACATCCTCTCTTCCAGCCCTCTTTTCCTGAATCTTTTCCAGTTGCTCTCTATCATCTTCGGATTTTTGTCCCTGGCGCTCCTCATAGTGCTTATAGTTTTCCTGATTCTTAGGTCAGGAAAGAAATAGTTGTTAAATTATTATAAATTAATGTTTCTTTAGAAAAATTTTTAAATATGTAAGCGCTATAGTGGTATGAAATATAAACCAATTTTACCTAAAAGATGGAACAGTAATCTTGCATACATTTTTGGTTTATTGATTGGGGACGGTTCACTGCCTAAGACTAAATCTAAAAGACCCAACGGTAAATTTCAAAAAAGATATCACATATATTTTATTTCTGAATCTAAAAAATTTATCGATACAGTTTATGATCCACTTTTTAATTCTTTATTTGGTCTAAACCCATGGATAGAAACTAAAATAAGAAATGGTAGCAAACTTTATATTTCAAGGATAGAATCAAAAGAGATTTATGAGTTTTTCCAAAAAAGAGGGTTTACAGTAGGAAGAAAAGCTAGAATTGCAACTGTTCCTAAAATGCCTAATAAATATCATATTCACTTTTTGGCTGGACTTTTTGATACTGATGGTGGTAAGAAAGGTAGTGGTTTTGGTTTATGTACTGCAAGTAAACATCTCGCATTATTCTGTATTGATATGCTCAAAAAGCACAATATTCCTTTTCATTCTTGCCCATGGAAATATAAAGATCATACTTATCATCAGATATATGTTGGAAAGAGAAATATGTGGAAAGTATTAAAAACATTCCCCATTAAACAAGTTGATAAAATTAGTTTCATTAAAACAAACTCGCCACAGTAGTTCAGTCGGCAAGAACGCAACATTGGTAATGTTGAGGTCGGGAGTTCGATTCTCCCCTGTGGCTTTCGCTTAAGTTTATAAAACAAAAATCTTTACAATAAAACATGGGAAAATCAGGAATAGGGCTTGAGCAACTAAAGAAAGAATATGAAAAACTTCAGAGAAAATATAATCTCCCGAGCTTTAAGGAGATGAATGAGGATTTCCATATAGAGAAAATTGCAGAAAATGATACAGAACTTCTGCCTGTAGAAATAAGAAGATGGATGTGGGAAAAATTTTCCAACTACATGAGGCTTCTTGAAGGAATATTGAATCCTGTAAATGTCCCGATGTTTATCTTCAGTATTATAAAAACCCTGAATCCAGAGGAAAAGAAAAATATCTCAGAAGTTTATAAAAAACTTATGAAAGAGGAGATAAAAATCATAAGGCTTGACCTTGATTTCAATGAATCAAAAGAAGCGGAATTTATCAAGGAATCCTATAAAATTTGGCAGGAAATAAAAAAAGAACTTTCACAAATTTTTTCAGAAGTCGAAAAAAGAGGCGGGACAAAGACAGAGGAAAACAGCAGAGGGTATTTTGGTTAAGATTAGCATAGGCATAATTCATAATTTTAATAGTACATAAAACAATTAATTTATAGGCTTTATTTATTAGAAATTATTTTACCAGCTCTTTTAAAACATTCTCAATCTCTATCTCAAAAAGGGCCACTGGCATTTTTATTTTCCAGTTCTTCAGGGCTTTTGGATGTGCTTCTCCAACGAATCCGAGACTTTTTCCATTCAGAGAAATCTCCGCGGTTCTTCCTTCTATGAACCACTGCGGGGGATTTTTTGGCTCGCTGAATGAAGCTTCCAGGGCCAGCATCCTGAACAAGTATTCAATTGCCTGTCTGGCTTCTGTAAAATTTCCTGGCGATAAAGCCAAAGCCAGCATTTCTTTTTCAATCACTTTCTCGGAAACAAGCCGGAAAACTCTTCCTATTTCGAATATTTTCTGCGGATACTCCGAATCAACATTTTCTGAAAAAATCCTGAGCAGCGAATGGCTCAGATCTCTTCTTAAAACAGAATATTCTGTCTTTGATCCTTCAACTTCTATGACGTTCCCCTTTTCCCCGGAATTTATACCTTCTGCCTGATCCTTTTTGTTCAGGTGATAGCTTGAAACCTCTAAAAAACCAAGCCCTGATAAAATCCAGGCCATGCTCCTCTTTATTTTTTCCCTTGAATCCTCTGATCCTATGGTGGATATCTCTGGGATTTCTGGAACGAAATTTTCATAGCCATGCGCAATTGCTATGTCCTCTATCAGATCAACTTCATGCAAGATGTCTGCCCTCCAGGCAGGAATCTCGGCAGTTTTCTTTTTGTAATTGTAACCCATTTTCTCGAGAAGCAATTTGAGCTGTTTTTCATTTAAATCCAAACCTAAAAGCCTGTTGGCATTTTCAAGAGAGAGCTTCATCTTTCTCGGCGTCAAGTCAGGGGTTTTTTCCTTTTTCAGGTAACCCAGATATCCATATCTAAGATACATCTGATAAATTTTCCCACCCATCTCTGCAAGGCAGGTCACGATTATATTCAGGCATGTTTTCAAAATCCCGGGGTCAAAGCCCGAGCATTCGATAAACACGTCTCTGGTTTCCTTGGTTATTTTTCCTGTAAGCTTGGAATTAATCACAGGAGGCATGCTCAGAATCTGCTCCTTGGAGTCTGTGAAAATCGGAAATTTAATCTTTCCTGCAAGAAGATGGGAATGCTCTTTTCCTGCAGGATGCCTTTGCAAAATTTCAAGTCCAGAGAGCTCTTTATCCATCTCTAATGGAATGAATCTTATCTTGTCAGGCTCCATTGCCTTGAAAGTTATCGGCAGTTCTATCTTTTCCAGAGGATAGATTCCTATCGCAGCCCTTTTTCTCTTTCTTCCTATTGTTATATGCAGCTTTTCCTGTATGTTAATTATTTCCTTTATCTTTTCATCATCGAGCTGCAATCCTTTTACAATCGCGCATGCAGTGTATGGCCTTATGTCTTTGACAGAGGAATCCACGATAACCTCGTAATTTTTCTCTGGTGGGTTTACCTTATAATTCACGAGGCCTGTTTTTTTCCCAAGGAAAGCCAGGAAAGACCTTTTGAATCCGTGATATGAAAGCAAATCTGGCCTGTTTGGAAAAACTTCTATGCTTATCCCGTCTTTCTCCTCTCTTTCGATTGGAGTCCCGAACATGAAAATCCTGTCCTTCATTTTCTCGTCGAAAATTCCAATGTCTTTTTCAAACTGTTTTTTGCTGAAGGTTACGATTGTCATTTTGTTATTTCACCCAAAACCTCATTTTTCTTAACTGATCGAGGTCATTTTTGTATAATTCACGAAGGTCTTTGATATCGTAGTAATCCATGATTATCCTGTCAAAGCCAGGGCCCCATGCAAGCACAGGAATATTCTCTCCCAAAAGAGGAACAACGACCTCTGGCCTGAAAATTCCAGCTCCGCCCAACTCAAGCCAAACTTTTTTCCCAGGATGCCAGAAATCTATCTCCACGCTCGGCTCTGTATATGGAAAATACCCAGGTCGGAAACGAACTTTCTCAAATCCCATTTTTGCGAAAAATACCTTCAAGTATCCCAGCAAATGCCTGAAATTTACATTTCTGTCTGCAACGATTCCCTCTGTCTGGTTGAATTCGAAGCCATGGCTCCAATCAACGGTTTCGTTTCTGAAGCATTTTCCTATAGCGAAGAATTTTGCAGGAAGTTCTTTGGAATCCAAGGCTGCAAGTGTCTGGGAAGAAAGGCATGTCGTATGCGTTCGCAAAACAAGTTTTTTCGCTTCCTCTTCATCCCATTTGTAATTCCATCCTGTGCTGCCAGAAACACCTTTTTCATGGCTATCCCTTACTGCTTTGATAAGTTTTTTTTCAGGAAGATCTTCCTTCTTGTCAATAAAAAAAGTATCCTGCATTTCCCTCACCGGATGGTCTTGTGCAGTGAACAGGGAATCGAAATTCCAGAAGCTCGAAACAACGAGGTTTCCCGACATTTCTTGGAATCCAAGTTGGGTCCACAGGGTTCTCGCATAATCCACAGCCTGATTAACAAAGTGCCTTTTTCCTCCGCTTATCTTTGACAGGGGAAGGCTTACGTCATATCTTCTGAATCTTTTGCCTTGCCATAAAGAATCATTTTTCAAAATTTCAGGGGTTATCTGTTCTATCAAATCCTTTCCCTTTAATCCCACAGCCATTATCTCTCTTCCAAGATTGGTCAGCTCTATGCCTATGACTTTTTCATCTGTTATATCCACCATGCCTTTTCTGTTTTTCAGGGATTCAAGCGCAGATTGCTGTTCGCTTCCAAGAGAATCGTATTCTATGGGGAGGGATTCGAGAAAGATTTCCTCCGGGCTTTTCCTGGAAATTTCCTCTTTTCTTGCGTTTAAAAATATTTTCCCATTTTTCAATTCTATGAATACTTTTTCTTTCAAAACCCCCAGAGAAGCTCTAAACTCTTCTTTAGAAAGCTTGCCCTGCTTTTCTGCTTCTTCAATTTTTATAATTCTTCTTTCCTCCAAAAGGGCAAGCAACCGCCTCTCTGGAAGCCCCTTCCTCCTGTACAATGCCCCGTTGACTCCGACATCGATTATTTTTTTCTGCTTCCTGGATATTTTTACCAGGCCTTTATTCTTTAGGTATTCAAGAGACCTTATCACAGAGACCTTATCTAAGTTGGATTTTTTGCAGATTTTGAGAACATCGCCTTCTTCCAGATGCGGCAGAATCTTTCTTTCATTAGGGCTTAAGGATTCCAGGATTTTGTTGATATTTTCAGCCATTTTCTAAAGTGTTTTTACCATCCATGTAGGCATTCCCAGTACAAGGCCAAGGGATTTTAAATCATATTTATCTTTTAATTCAGGGAAAAACGTCATTTTAAGTTTATTCTTATTACATAAAGTTATATTCTGCCTGATTCTTGCCAGCATCTCTGCCTTTTCTTCTTGGCCTGCTTTGAGGATTTCATCGAGATTGATTCCAATAGCAACATTTTTCTTTTTGGCCAGTTTTGCCAAAACCTGGTTGAAGCCAGAGCCTCTCTCTTTGACCCTGTCTTTCCTGCTTTTCTGGCTTATGAGAAGAACATTTATGGCTTCTTTTTCAAGAACCTTTCTGGCAAGCTCGTCATCGTCGCTGGTGAAAACTATGGTTTTTCCATGCTTCCTGGCATCCCTTATTCTGTTCCTTGCATGCTGAAAATCGTTTTCCTGAATAATTATTGAATCCATTATCTAAAGATAACAGAAGTGTTTATAAAAATTAACATAAAGGAAATTCAGCCTTTAATGAGTGTTCCCTTGAAATCCTTGCCATGGAGAACATTTTCCAATTGTTTTAGGTCTTTCCCAAGAACGTAAGTCGGAACTTTGTGCTGCATAATTATCTTTGAAGCTGTTCCGTCAAGGACAAAGTGCTGCCCGGGCTGGTATCTGTTTTTGTTCGCCATCCTGCAGAATTCCCACCAGCTTATCCGCAAGATAAGCTTTGCATCCCTGTGATCCAAAGGATTTTTATTGTAAAGTCCAGAGACGTTTGTAAGATTGACAAATGCTGCCTTGAACTGAGCAGCCAACTGTGCAGCCGTGGAATCGGACGTTGTTCTTGGCTTGTATTCAAGAGCACCGCAGAAAATGATATCCTGCCTTTTTACATATCTTTTCAGGGTTTCTGTCGTGTGCGGGATTCCAAATTCGGGATTGATTCCAAAAAAATAATTCATGAAACGGGCATTCATTCTCGTGGCCGAGATTCCCGAAAAATTCTGGAATTCATCGCTAAGCCCGGCTTCCCTTAAAGCATAAATGTACTTTCTTGCAATACTTCCCCCGCCACAGACAATTACGAACTTGTATTTTTTCCTGTTCCGCAGAATGACTCTTTTGAATTGTTTCAGAAACTTTACGTTTACATCATCGGGAATTATCAGGCTTCCCCCGAGACTGAGAACAACAATACTCTTTTTCATAGTAGTTATTTGAAATCAATAATACTTATAAATATAATGTGTAATTTAAGGTAATGGGCGAAGAAAGTTTAGGTATTATTGAACTTTTGGATTCCACATATTCCCAACTTGTTAACAGACATTCTCCAAGGGAATTGAGATTTGAAAGAAGTGAATTTTCTGATGAGACAACTGCAATTTCAAAAATTGCTGATGATTCTGACTATCATAGAACAAGAATCGGTTACATGTATTATGAAAATATAGGCTTGTTCAATCTTGAGGGCAGAGTATGGGCAATTTCTCGTGGGAAAAAGGGCGGCAGTTATCCTGGAGATAATTATGTCGGAGATATTATTGCTTTGGATTTAGTATTGGATGGAAAACCAGAAGAAAAAATAAAGGAAGAATTGTCTGAAAAAATGGGGGTGGGAGCTTATTTCATGAATACCATGCTTCTCGGACTAAGAGATGGAAATCTTGGTATAAAAAGGAAAGCACCTTATGGTGTTCCCACAAGATTTGGTGAGAGAATGGTACAGTTAGTTTCTCCAAGAATAAAAGAATTTATTTCACAAATGCCCGAATATAATCCTGAATTACTTTTAGTTTCAACGGGACAACCAGTAACCACTAAAACCATGTTATACAAACCAGAAACATCAGTTTTCTTAGCAGATTGCGTCAAACAGGTTTTAAGAGAAACAAATTAAAGAATGATCTTATTTTACTTGATGGTAAAAAACCTGCTGTCTTTCACATCAAAGATACCGAGCCTTGCGCCAGAATCGAGCCATCCGTGCGCATAGCTCAGGGCTGAAAATGCGCTGACGAAATCCCCTTTGGATTCAAAATAGTTAGAATCAGAGAGATAGTTTTTAACCATAGTAATAATCTCGTTAGCCTCTTTCTTTTTATTTTTTATAATAGAATTTTTGGCAATTTCTAGGGCCTTACTTGTTAAATCACGATATTGGTCCAGTTTATCCTTTGTTACCTTGTCCATTAAAAAAACAAAAGAGCTTTCTTTTTAAATCTAATTAATTACTAATCCCAGAAATCTTTAAATAGAACTCTGGTTTAGCTATTTTATATTCGTAATAAAAGAGGCAAAATGAAAAAAATATTACTCGGGATTTTGCTGGCAGTATTGCTGCTTGTTGGCGTTTTTGCAGCTGTAACTAATGAGAGTGTTGGTGAAGAAGTTTCCACTTTTGTTCAGGATTTTGTTTCAAAGAGGGGCATTGCACCAGAAAATGTAAAAGGAGTAAGCCAGGTGGATTTCAATGCGCTGCCGAAAGAGGTCAACATTGAAAATGTCGGAGACTCAAACCTAGCTATATATCAGGTAGACTACTCTGAAAATAATCAGGATAAAAAGGTCTTTGTTATTACATATTCTGTAGAGAAGCTTCTCAGCCAGGGCGATATCATAGTTGCCCAGGACAAAAGAAATTTCCTTGATTTCGGATTTTCAGGTGTGATGAGTGAAACAGGGTTCCTAGAAACATCCACGGGAGTCGAGACCAGCGAGGCCAAGGGCTATGTAATGGTAAGAGACGGAAGCATAACAGCAGTCTCCACAAATCTTGAAATCATCCAGAGCAATCCAGGCCAGATAGAAATAGTTGTCTTGAAGAACGGAGAGCCGATAAGCTTTGGAAATACGATAAGCACAGACAGCCTCGGAGTTAAAAAAGACTACGATGTACAGGCCAGGGAAACCGTTAATTTCCAGGCAGGGGATGTTATTTCTGTGGTTGCCAAGAAAACAGGCGAGGTATCCTGGAGAGATGTAATAACGATTGTTGAAATAACAACTGTCAATTAAGCAATTGGACTGACATAAACTTTTTAAACAAGTTTCCTTTCTCCTGAATATGGCGAATAGAACAAATGTCCTGATAATTGTTCTTGTTCTGGTAATTGTTGTCCTTGCGGGGATAATGGTTTATGCATTTGTGATAAAACCCAGTATTTCAGGATATAATGTCCAGAGGCAGTCAGAAGGTGTGGAATTAACTTATAATTTCATAATGCAGAGGGCTGCAGCTTGCCAACCTACTACTTATAATTACAATAATAGGACAGTAACTCTTATTGCCCTTGAATGCTATCAACAGGGACAACAATAATTGTCAGGTTAATTTTATAAATAAAAGAAACCATTTCTCTTAATGATCGAAAGAGGGGATAAGAAAGGTTTGTCAACTGTTGTGACCAATCTTCTTCTAATATTGCTCGTTCTCGTTGCTGTTGGAGTTGTCTGGGTCGTTGTCAGGGGAATACTTTCTGAAGGAGCAGGAGAAATAGAAATTTCACAGTTCACCTTTGATTTGCAGATTCAGAGCGCTTATGTCTCCGGAACAGATGTGGTTGTTGGTGTCAAAAGAAATGCCGGTGGAGGGGAACTTTCCGGAATGAAGTTCGTATTTTCAACTGGGACAGAAAGCGTAACGATAGACAAAATCGGCGCTATTAATGAACTAGACAGAAAAACTTTCACATTCACTTCTGCGGAAATTCCTGGGATAGGAATGGGGGACGAGGTTTCTGTTGCACCGATTTATGAATCTGGAGGACAAAAAACAGGAAGTGTCACAGACTCTGCAACAATAAGCGGAAATCCTCCTGCAGGTTCTGGCGGAACAGGGAACCCTGGAACAGGAACTTGTGGAGACACTTTAATTCAGGATCCAAATTCAGATGGCATCAACGAGCAGTGCGATGGAAATAATCTCGGAGGCCAGACATGTATTGGCTTAGGATTTGTCGGAGGAACCCCGAGCTGTGATTCAGGATGCCAGTTAGATACCTCTCAATGCACAGGGGCAGCACCTGCTTCCTGCAACGGTGCTTGGGAAGGGGCTTCAGAAGACCTTGGAGTTGAATGCGATGGAACCCCCTTGCCAAATGGCTGCGCCGCTGACTGTACATGCGAACAGGGATACACTTCAGACTTGTCTGGCGGATGTAACTTAAATCCTCCATTAGACACAGGAATAATTTTCTCTGTGTGGCACAATCTTTATTTTGATAGCAACAATCTTCCAAAAAGCGACGCCGTAACTAATTATATAAATAATTATGTAAACTTTAGCGGCTCTGCAGAAACAGGGTGCTTTCTAATAACTTTTGCAGACTACATCGTTGAAGATGACATGAGCTACTTGAGAGTTGATAATTCGCTTGGTATTCCAAACATAGCTGCCGGACAAGGATATTCTGTCTGGGAAGCTGCAAACTGTGGGCAATAGTTTACTCAATTTATTGCGAATTGATTTTAATAAATTAACAGCTTCATAAATATGCTAAATATGTTTCTGATTAAACCTTGAGAAAGCTTTTAAATATCTTTAACTATTTTATAATAGATCAGTTACCCTACATAATGGCTTACGAAAAATACATAAAAAAAGACGGCAAGCTGTACGGGCCATACATATACCACAGCAGGAGAATTGACGGGAAAGTTGTTTCAGAGTACCACGGCCAGAAAACAGGCTATGGAAAATTTTTATGGATAATTGCTTTTGCTCTTTTGATAATTCTTGGGGCTTATTTTATCGGGCAGAGGCAGTCAGGGCCAACAGGCTATTCTGTCCTTGATTTGAATGCCGATTACCAGGAAGGCCAGGCACTTTCAGGAGAGGTTAAACTTTCTTTGCAGGAAGGGGAACTGATTCCGGCATCTTCTGCAGTTGTTTTTGAGAATGCGGGCAACAAATACGAATACCTGCTTAAAGATCTGATTTTGGAACCAACGGCAGAAGGAAGTTTTTTCATCAAAGAAAAAAACATCTCTGGCTCTGGGGAAGGCTTCGGGATTTCAGGGACAAAGGAAATTTATCCAGAGGTTTATTTCACATTAATAATTTCTTCTGAAATAAGCCAGGAAGAAGGCATTGTTACTGAATCTGAAAAAGAGATTCAGGGAAGCGCCTCTGCTGGAAACACATTCACATATACATTGCAGGAAGGCGAGACGGCAGAGATAAAACTGAGGAGCGTGAAATTGAAATCAGACTCAAGCCAGCTTTCTGAAGATTCTATTTCTTTGACAACAGAAGGAGGACTTGTTTCCATTTCAACAGATTATTCAGAGGAAGAAGAGGGATTCGGTGAAGAATATACTGGAGAAAAAATTAAGGAACTCACAGTAAATCTTGGCAGTTTGGAGATCTTGCCGGAAAAAGGGGAGCTTAAGGTGGGAATATTTTATGAAGGGGAAGAGCTGGTTTCAATGCAGACAACCATTAGTGATGGCACTGTCTCCAGCGAGAGCGAGGTCATACCTGAAGCAGCTCCTCCCAGCGATTCTGTGACAGATGAAGAACAGGTTCTAGAACCTGTTGCACCTGTTGCAAACGAGACTTTTAATGCTTCCGATATTATTGAGACTAAATCTTTTAACATAACATTCCCTGAATTAGAACTGACTTCAGAGGAGATGGCTGTCCTTGAAAGGGAATTCGGGAACATTTCCCTGGAAGCAAAAGAAACAAAAATAAAGAACGGTTTTATAATAATAAGATATGAATTAAGGGAAGATACCTGGGTTGATTATTCTTACAGCTCTGATTTGGATAATGAAACTTTGAACATTTTTATGCAGCAGGACAGGATAAAGTGGCTTAAAGACCTGGCACAAAAATATTCTGCCTAAAATTCACGGGAAATTTTTCTTATTACAAACTTTATTCCGACTATCTCCGAAATAACCGCAGATATGATCAGATTTCCCACAGCTGCCTTGAACAGCCCCTCGTGGAGGGGTATCCTGGAAACTCCTGAAAATTTTTCCAGTATCTCATCTATCTCTTCTTTGCTCAGCTTTATCGGTGTTGATCTTCTTCCCATCATTCCCATCACGAGGATATTTTCATCAGGGCCGTTGCACTCTATGATCTTTACCAAAGGATCTTTCACCAGAATGTTGAGGTTTGCCAGATCCATCTCCTCAGATGTCGGAACTGGTTTAAGGTATCTGACAGTTTCAGGGAGCTCTGGCTCCGGAATTTTAAGAATCGGAGGAATTTTTTCTATGCCTGCTCTCCTTCGCGTAAATTTTCTCACTGGCCTTGAAATCATCCTGAGCTCAGGCAATAGGCCAACTTTTCCCATTTCAGAAATTTTTTCAGATTCTCTTTTTATTTTCCCTCTGATGAGCTCTTTTATCTCTTCTTTTCTTGCCCCTTCTGCTAATTCTGGCCCTTTTCTCTCTCTTATGATAAACTCTTTTACCTCTTTTTTTATCCTAAGGCTCTTGTAAGCCTCTGTATTCTCAATCATCTCTTTCGTAAGCATTAAAAGAAAACTTGCCCTGAAATCCTTAGGCGCTTGTTCCTGCATTTGTGTCCTCTCCCAATCTCCTTTGCTTTTCTGCCAGAGATTTTTCAGGCTCTCCAAGCTCTCTCGTCATTTTCTGCTGAGGAGGCTGCATGACAGAAAAACCAGGATGTGCAGAAGGAGAAATTACCGAAGATTTTGGATTAAGGGGGATTATCGGCCTTTCACTCTCACTGCCGACTTCATGAATCAGGGCAAGCCCTTTTCCGATTAAGCCCGCCTGCTGGGATAAATTATCCAGTTTTTCCATAACCCTTTTTGCCTCCAAATTTCCTGAAGAAATTTCCTTCTTTGCAAGAGCCTTTGCGGAAATCTCGAACAAATTAAGAAGCCTTGATATCTGTGAAGACAAATCCTCAAACTTGGCAGAGAGATTCACCATCACCCGCTGAAGCCCTATGAAGTTTTCGATAAGGGCTCTTTCAACTTTTATCTCTTTTGTGGAATGATAAACGACTTTTGTGGACTTTGTTTCTTTGATCTTTCCTCGCCTTTTCTTTCTAGAAGAAGCACGTTTAGCCATTTCTTACTGAGGGATTTATTATTTATAAATTTACTCTTGATTTAGAAGATATCAAGGGTTTCTTCCTTTAAATCGACCACGCTTGGGCGTTTTTCCTTTAACTCGGATACGCTTAGACGAGTTTTCTCCCCTTCTTCCTTTAAATTGACCAAGCCTGGACGATTTTCTAACTCTTCGTCGTTAAGGCTGGTTTCTTCTTCCTGCTCTTCAATTTTAGTGTATTCTGTTCCCGGAATTACAGGAAGCTCATCGTCTGAATCCGTATAATCCTGAGCAACATATCCTTTAGATTCTTCAGATAAGTCTTCTTCAACAGAATCCCCTGTTCCTTCTCCCTCAGATTCTCCCAGCTCTTCAACTCTTTCTCTAGGGGATATTCCCTTTTCCAATTCTACAATATACTCTGCTATGTCTGCAGCCACATCTGCATTTACGCTTATGCTGTCTATCCCATGCTCCACGAGAAATTTGACCATTTCTTTTTTGCTTCCTGCCTGCCCGCAGATGCTCGTTTCAACATTATTTTCTTTGCATATCTTTATCACATAGGCAATCTGTGCCAACACAGATGGATGCAGATCATCGTAAAGCCCCTGAACCTGCTCGTTGCCACGGTCAACAGCCAGGGTGTATTGTGTGAGATCGTTTGTTCCGAAAGACACAAAATCTATCCCCTCTTCGCAGATTTCCTTTATGATCTGGACAGATGCAGGAGTTTCTATCATTACGCCTATTTTTGCATTTTTGAAATCAATCTCTTTCAGAATTTCCTTCAACTCTTTCACTTCTTCGAGGGAAATTACCTGCGGAGTTAAGACTCCAATGGATTTTCCTCTTTTATCTTCCGAAACACGTTTCATTGCATTCAGTTCTGCTCTGAGAATCTCTGGATTTTTTAAGGAGAACCTGATTCCGTGCATCCCGAGCATGGGATTTGCCTCGACTTTCTCAGGAGAGCCCTCGAGATTCTGAAATTCATCGCTCCTTATGTCTGAAGTCCTGACCCAGATGTCGTCAAAAAAATCAGATATTTTTTTTATTCCCCGAAAAATCATCTCCTCATAATCCCTAATTTTACCTTTTTTAAGGAAATAATTCGGATGTTTTCCTGATTCTGCAATTATGCCCTCGAGCCTCGCTAATCCAATGCCCCTGAGCTTTGTTCTCGCAGCCCTTGGTGCAAAGCTCGGAAGATCAAGAATCACCTTTAGATTTGTTTTTGTTCTGGAAACAACAGGCCTGATTTCTTTCTGGACAGATTCCGAGACTTTTCCCTTGTAAATCTTCCCCGTGAATCCGTCCACAGTTATTATTTCCCCTTCTTTCAGCTTTCTCGTGGCATCCTGTGTCCCAACGACTGCAGGAATTCCCATTTCCCTCGAAACAATCGCCGCATGCGCAGTCAGCCCGCCCTCGTCAGTGACTATGGCAGAAGAGCGCTGCATCGTGACGACCATGTCTGGATTAGTCATCTCTGTAACAAGAACATCTCCCTGATTCACTTTTTTGAGGTCTTCCATTCCGTGGACTATCTTTATTTTTCCAACACCGATTCCAGGAGAAGCCGCGAGTCCGCTAAGAATTATCTCCCCCTTCAATTCTTTTAAATTTTCAGAAGAAAATCTCTTCCCTAAAGTTGTAATCGGCCTTGTCTGGACTATGTAGATTTCGTTTCTTTCTATAGCAAATTCTATGTCCTGGGGTTTTTGGTAATGCGCCTCAAGCCTCAGTGCAATTTCAGCAAGCCTCGTTGTTTCATTGTCTTTCAATACCTGTTGCTTTGCCCTTTCTTCTTTGAGTTTCACTACCTGCTGGCCACCTGCAGCATCCTTAGTTATTGCAATTCTTTTATTTCCAATCTCTTTTTCAAGTATCTGGGATCCGTCAGGAGAGACGATATACCTATCAGGACTTATTTTTCCAGAAACAATGCCTTCGCCAAGCCCCCAAACAGCCTCTATGATAACATCTTCCCTTTTCATGGAAGGATCTTTGGAGAATATGACTCCTGATTTGTCCGAGTCAACCATCCTCTGGATTACGACGGCAAGGCTCGCATCCTCGTGCTTGAACCCCTTTTTATTCCTGTAATATGTCGCTCTTGGAGTAAACAGGGAAGCGAAACATTTTTTTACAAATTTCAGCAAATCATCGTTTCCTTTTACATTAAGGAAAGTCTCCTGCTGCCCCGCAAAGCTCGCCTCTGCCAGGTCCTCTGTCGTGGCACTGCTTCTGACAGCAACAAAAACAGGCGCCGGCGTCTTTTTTATTATATAATGCGCTGGCTTGTCCTTAAGATTTGAATCCTCTGCACCAAGAATTTCATAAGCCTCGAGAATTTCCTCCCTCATCTCCTCGGGAAATTTTCCGGATTCTATCAATCCGCGGATTTCCTTTGTTATTTCATCGAGCTTTTCTGTATTTTCATAATTTATTTTTCCCAGGAGATTTTTTATTTTATCGTTGAGCCCGGACGCCTTTATGAAATAGTCATACGCCTGCGCTGTAATGACGAAACCAGGAGGAACCAGAATTCCCATATTGTAAATCTCTGCCAAATTCGCGCCCTTTCCTCCAGCAACGCTTCCGGATTTTTTATTTAACTCAGAGAACCATTTCACAAATCCTGGCAAGTTTTCTGAAACCCCTCTTTTTATGTTCATTACATAAAAAAAATATTTTAGTTAATAAAACTTTCTTATTGCTGGTTTAAAATTATTATCCGCTACCTATTAAAATTTATAAACACTTTTCCCCTTGATTGCAAATGGGACTTTTTAGAGGCGGAACTGTTTTGATATTGGGCATCCTTCTTTTCTCCTCTTTTCTCATAATGAACTCTTTTTTCATCTTAAGCTCTTCCCTAAAATACGAAAATGTGAAAGCTGGTTTGTATCCTTTGGTAACAGATATCTCGGGATCTGGAACAGGGGGGCTGATTCCAAAAGAAATCGTGGGAGAGTTCAATTTAACAGACGCGGCAGAAGATGCTTTGCGCTTTGGCAAATTCTATTGCAGGAATCAGAATAACACACAATATTCCTTTAATTATGAGGGATATAATGTTAATATTTCATGCGAGACAATAATAAATTCCACCAGCTCGGAGTCCCTGATTAACGAAACTTATGGGGATGTGATTTATGACATTTACTACAAGGAATATGACTGCAGCTTCTGGAGATGCTTTTCAAAAACAGGGCTCCCCTTTTTTCTGGTTTCGGAAAAAGCCCATGATTACTGGCAAAGCAAGTTTTACTTTTCTCTTGCAGTCTCCCTGATCCTTATAGCACTCATATTCCTGCTTGTTGAGCAGAAAATAAATACTCCTATAATTGTCGGGGCTTTATTGGCACTTTCTGCCTTCCCTCTTCTGAAGCTGAAAGACCTTCTTTATGCCATAGCAGGGAATTTTGCCGCCCTGATTAATATATTCTTAAGCAGCACAAGAAGCATTTTCCTCTTTTCTCTGATAGCAGGGATTTTTCTGGCAGGGGCAGGAATCGGACTAAGGTTATTGAGGCCAGACCTCATAAAAAAGAAATTTTCAATGAAGGATGTAAAGGAAATTGTTAAAGGTGAAATCGCCATGGAGAAGGAGAAACAGGCGCAGGAACAGCGGCAGAAAACGAAGGGGAAAAAGAAGTGAATGTTTTAATTTTTAAATAGTAACAAAATAGCAAGGTTTATAAAGTAAAATCTTGTTGGAAAAATATGGTTGCATTTGCAGGATGCTCTGAAAAAACTCTTCAAAAAGCAAAAAAAAGAAGAGAAAAAGAATTACTGGAAAGCTTAGTTTTATTTCCAGGGTCTGTTGAAGAATATGAAAGATTTAGGGGATATAGAGTAGAGATTGTTGATACAGCTAGAAGCAATAAAAGTATCTTTTATAATGATGATAAGGAATTAGTCTTACATTTAATTGAACAAGAAGGGGTTGAGGCATTGGTTAATGCTTCTTATAAACCTGCTTCTTTTCCAACTATGACTATTCTTCCACGTGTTTGTCCTGTACTTTATGGCCTTCCGGTAAGAAGAAAACAATAATTATTTTTACTTGTTTCTTTCCATGAATTTTCTCAGGAATTTTTGGTGCTCCTCGTATTTTTTTATTTCCTTTATAGCGTACACATCCATGTTATCTTTCCTGTGCTTCTCTGTTTTCACAACGTTCCTCAGCTTGTCTGTTATTCTTTCCCCCATCAAAATCTCATTGCCAGCAATGGATGCTATTTTTTTGGATTGCATCATCAGGTTTCCCATGCCCATGAATTTGAAGGAATCAGGTTCCTGTTTTCCTATGATTGTCCCGTAATTGAGGGAAATCCCGAAATCTATCTTCTGTTTGAAGAGCCTGTTATGCTCGTCGAGAATCTCTTTTATCCTCTGGGAAACTCTGAGAGCAGCCTCCTCGTTCTTGAAGGTTTTTGTCCTTGCCGGAGCAAAAATGAAAAATAGGTTGTCATTGTCCTCGTAGGTTGCTGCCTTGTGGCTTTCTGCTATATCCACTGCTTTTTTTAAGATTTCACCGGCACTGCCTTCACCGCCACGCATGTTTTTTATCGAAGCCATATTCTTTGCCTTCAAGGTTATCATACTCACATCCTGCTTGTCGCCCCTGATGGAGAGAGCGAGCTCTGCCTTGCTGCTCTTTGGACTCTGAACATAGGATTCTCCAGCCTCATTCTGGCTTTTTTTAGGAATCGCCGAGCTTATGTAGCCTATGAAAGCTTTTTGATATCCTCTTTTGAAAAATATGAAAGCCACAAATCCCAAAATCGCGAGTATAAATATCCATACTGCAGGGAATCTTACCAGGCTCCCAATTGTTGCAGAGGCTTTTTTGACATCCACAGAGCTTCCGGTCAAGGCTACGCTGGCGCCTGTGATTTGCCCATCGGCATTTACTTCCACAGCGTATTCTCCGTCAGGCGCTGTAAGAAGCCATCGCTGGCTTTCATCAACCTTGAGATATACGTCGATGTTCAGCGGCTGATCCCCTATTTTCACGAGAACTGTTTTGTTGTAAGGAACATTGCCTGTGTTTGTTATCAGAACTGTTTTGTTGATAATCTCGATAGTTGCAGCCTCTTTTTCAAGAATCCTAAAGCCGGATTCAGAGGTGAGCTTGTGCGAAACAGCAACAACTTTCCAGGAAAGAGGCGCCTCGTTGTAGGCTATCGGAAATTCAAGGAATTCCTCTGTTGGAATTTCTATCTGCTCCAATATCTTGCTCTTGTTGTTTTTTATCGTCAGAAATGTAGTTGAATCTATCTTAACTCCTGTTTGGTCATAGAGAACAGCCTTGACATTTACGCTCGTCCCGGGCTCTATTTCATTTGTTTCAAAAACTATCTCCAGACTTGTCGGAACCTGATTTATGTATATGTTATAATCTCGGAAACCGGTGTTAGTCGTGCCTCCTGACAAATCCTGCTCATAAACCATTACTCTGAGAAGATAATTCCCTGATCTTATTTCTTCTGGGAGCGTTATGTTTGCCGAGAACAGGCCGTTGTTCACTGTTCCCTGCTGAGTCAGGAGAGTGGAATTTCCGCCCAAGATGCTCAACTCCACGAATCCGTTTGCAGGGTTTCCGTTTTCCTTGAAAGCATTTCCAGAAACAAAGATGCTCTCTTCAGGATTGAAATCTGTTTTAGAGACGTTGCTCTCTACAACTATCACATCAGAGATTTTAAAACCAATAGTAGTGGCTGAATCTGCTCCCAAGAAGGCCTTTATCGTGCATGTTCCTTTGAGTTCCCCTATGATTATTTTTTCAAGTATCAGTGAGGTTTCAAAATTTCTTTGCTCATTAGCAGCGAGTTTTACAGAATTTGTATAAAAATTACTGCTGTTTCCCCCACAGACAAGGTCCATCTTGAAAAAGCCCGAAACAGCTGAAGATGATTTCAATGTTACGGAAACTGGAACTATGTCTCCAAGATTGTAAACAGAATTTGGCTGCGTGTTAATTATGATCTCCGCAGAAACCAAGGGAATAGCCAGAAACATCAAGAAGATTGATAAGACAATCGAAGTAATAATTCCCCTCCTGTTTTCCATGAATCTTGAAGTAAGAACTTATTTATAAATATTTATACATGAATGTTAGATATATTTAAAAAATAGAACGCCCTTGATGGAAAATGGACAAAAAAATGACGGTGACGCCATGGGAAGTTTCTGGGGATATTGATTACAGCAAGATTATGAAAGAATTTGGCATTTCCAAAATAGATGATAAGCTTCTGCAAAGAATAAAGGAGCATACCAAAGATTTACATTTTATGTTAAAGAGAGGAGTTATCTTTGCACACAGGGATTTAAATTGGTTATTGGATGAATTTGAAAAAGGAAACAGGTTCTTTTTGTATACTGGGTGCGGTCCCTCAGGACCAATTCATCTGGGACACTTGCAGATGTGGTCATTTACTAAATGGTTGCAGGACAGATTTGATGCTGAACTCTGGTTTCAGTTTACAGATGATGAGAAATTTTTGTTTAAAGACAAATCTTATGAGGAAATTCAGAGATGGACATATGAGAACATGCTGGATGTAATTGCATTGGGATTTGACCCTAAGAAAACCCATTTTCTAATTGACACGAAACATGCCAATCTTCTTTATCCAGTGGCTATCAGAATAGCTAAAAAAATAAACTTTTCCACACTCAAAGCTGTATTTGGTTTTACAAACGAGAATAACATAGGTCAGATATTTTATACAAGCATGCAGGCTGCTCCCGCAATCCTTCCATCTGTCCTTAAAAAAAAGAACATCCCTTGCCTGATTCCCTTGGGAGTGGATCAAGACCCGCATTTTAGAGTTGCACGTGACGTTTATCCAAAATTAGGATTTTATAAGCCAGCAATAATGCATAAAATGATGTTTCCTTCTTTAATGGGTGAAGGAGCAATGAGCAGTTCAAAAAGCAACGTCATAATTACCTCTACAGATTCTCCTAAGGAAGTTGAAACCAAGATAAAAAAATATGCTTTCTCAGGAGGCAAAGACACAAAGGAAGAGCACAGGAAAAAAGGAGGAAATCTAGATGTCGATGTGAGCTTCCAGTATCTAAGGATGTTTTTTGAGCCAGACGATGCAAAATTGAAAAAAATTGAGGAAGATTACAAATCAGGAAAGCTTTTGACAGGAGAGTTGAAGGAATATCTCATAAAAAAGATAAACACCTTCCTGAGAGAACACCAGGAAAAAAGGGAAAAAGCCAAAAAGGAGATTGATAAATTTATTTACAAACAAAAATGAAAATCCTGACCCTGCATGTTGACTACATAAACTTCAAGCCATTAAAAAAAGCGCTGAAGAAAATTGCCGAGCTGTCTGATAAGGAAAAAGAAGGCCAGAAAGTCGGAGAGTCTCTTGTTGTTCTTACTGCAATTGAAAAGGGGGATCTTGTCAAGGAAACTGTCATGGAGCTTGTGAAAAATATCAAGGACATAGTAAAACAGGTAAAAGTCAAGAAGATTGTTCTTTATCCTTATGCCCATCTTTCTAGCAATCTGGCTGCTCCGGAAATCGCAGAAAAAATCCTCAAAGAAGCTGAAAAAAAACTGAAAAAAGGCCTCAAAGTCGTGAGGGCGCCTTTCGGATATTACAAGGAACTTGAACTCAAGGTCAAGGGACACCCTCTTTCAGAATTATCACGGGAAATTAGGGCAGGGGCTGAAGGAAAAGAGGCAGACGAACTAATAGACACTAAAGCTCTATTAAGAAGCATGGGAAAAAGCATCCTTGACAGAAGCAAACTAAAAGACTATGACCACAGAATCCTCGGGCAGGAGATGGACCTTTTTTCATTCAATGAGGTGGCTCCTGGTTCTGTCTTCTGGCATCCCAATGGCTTAGTCATTTACAATGAGCTCGTTTCTTTTATGAGGAAACTCCTGCGGGATTTCGAATATCAGGAAATATCGACTCCGCAGATTTTGAGCAACAAACTCTGGAAAGTTTCAGGGCATTGGGAGCATTACAGGAAAAACATGTTCATGACAGAATATGAGAATAAAGATGCAGCTGTGAAGCCAATGAACTGTCCTCCTGCGATGCTGATTTACAGGACAAGGCCAAGAAGCTACAAAGAGCTCCCATTGAGGCTCGCTGAACTCGGGATTGTTCACAGGAAAGAGCTTTCAGGAGTTCTCGCAGGTCTTTTCCGAGTTGTGAGGCTTTCGATGGATGATGCACACATTTTCTGCACAAAAGAGCAGATAGAATCAGAAGTTGAGGCTCTCTTCAAAATGTTCAAGATTGTTTACGAGGATACTTTCAATTTTTCTTATTTTGTCGAATTTTCTACAAGGCCGGAGAAGTTCATGGGAAAAAGAGAGGAATGGGACCAGGCTGAAAAATCCCTGGAACAGGCTTTGAAAAAGTCAAAGATAAATTACAAGGTAAAAAAAGGTGAAGGCGCTTTCTATGGTCCTAAGATTGATTTTCATATCAGAGATTCCCTGGGAAGAAGCTGGCAGGTAACAACAATACAGCTAGACATGCAGATGCCGAAGAGGTTTGAACTTAAGTATACGGACAAGGACAACAAAGAGAAAATTCCTATGGTTATACATAGGGCAGTGTTCGGAACTTTGGAAAGGTTTATAGGAATTCTTTTGGAGCACACGAAAGGCAGGCTTCCCACGTGGCTGGCTCCTATACAAGTTCGTGTTCTCAGTTTTACAGACAGAAATGAGCCTTATTCCAGAGAAGCTATCAGAAAACTGGGAGAGGCAATCCCGGAAATAAGGATGGACGCTGATTTTCGTTCTATTCCAATTCCCACGAAAGTCAAGGATGCAGAGCTGGCGAAGATTCCATACATAATTGTTCTTGGAGACAGGGAAGAAAAGGAAAACACGCTTGCTGTCAGGGTCAAGGGTGACAAAGAAATAAAAATCATGAAACCTGAGGAATTCGTAAAGTCTTTAAACAAAGAAATCCAAGAAAGACTGAGATAAAAAATAGAAAATATTTCAAATGAAACCATCCCATTACATAGAAAAGGTAAAAAAATCAGCTCCTTACAAGCTGATGATGGAGGAAGATCCGAAGGCATATTTATGCTCTGTATTCTTCTTGAGGGATTTTGATGAGGGAAATAACGAGACTCAGGTCGATTTCTATTCTCCCATGAGAAAAAACATCGTCAGCTTTAAGGTGGACAAAAAGGTCGAGAAAGTAGAAAACAAGCATGCCAAAACATTGACAAACAAGAAGCTTGTTCCCCAGCCATTGCCTGAGAATGTAAAAATGGACATAGATGAAATGAAGTCTACCATCTTGGACGAGATGCATAATCGGGACATGACCTATGAAATCGAGAAGGTTCTGGCTTTTTTGAACATGACAGATGGCGCTGCTGTATGGAATTGCACGGGATTTTTGAAAGGCCTCGGCTTAGTCCAGGCGCATGTGGAAGACAAAAGCGCCAGCGTTTTATTCATGGAAAAGAAATCCCTTTTTGACCTGATTAAGTTTTCAGGAGGCGCACCAAGTATGCCTGGAATGATGGGTGCTCCGGAAAAACCCATGGGAGGGGTTACTGTCCTTTCTCCTGAAACCATTCCTTCTGAGCCAGCCAAACCAGAGAGCAAGCCAGAAACGAAGACAAAACCCCTAAAAACCCCTGAAGTTCCCAAGAAAAAAGAAGCTAAGTCTAAGCAGTAAATAAGCGCCCCGACCTGACTACAACAAGGCGTATGTTATTTGGCGTATCTCTTCTTATGAACAGAAAGATATCTTCTAAGAAAGTAAGAAACAAAACCTTCCTCATCTTTTTGCAATGCTTTATAATACGATTTCCTTTTTTTATATTCTATGATAATCATAGGATATTTATTGTGCCATAAAATAAAGTTCATTAGAAGTCTTCCAATTCTTCCATTACCATCCCCCAAAGGATGTATTTTTTCAAACCGATAATGTGCCCTTCCGGATAGCTCTACCGGATTCATCTTTTTATTTTTTTCTATAAATTCTATAAATTTTTTCATCAAATCTTCAACATCTTGCCAATCTGGAGCCAAATGAGGACCAACCCTCACAACATAATCTCTGAATATCCCAGCAATATTTGGTTTTGTCTCACCGAATATATCCTTGTGCCATTTTAATAACAGCCCATTGGTAATCTTTTCATCTTTTTTTAACATTTCTAAAAATACCTTGTTATGGGATTCTGTTTCCCTGACATCTCTCAATGGTTTGTTTGGGGAAATTTTATCATGAATAATTTCCCTTGTTTCTTCTAAGGTTATTGTAGAACCCTCTATGGCATTTGTGTTGTAAGTGAAGGCAATGGATATCTCTTCAAGCTCTTTTTCTCTCACACTTTCTGGAATTCTTTTCCACTCGACTTGAAAATTCTCTTTTATCCTTTCAAACTTACCATAAATGTCTATTTTTAAGTCTCTGTTAAATTCCTCTTTTATTTTTTCAATATCTTTGGGGATCGAGGTTCCCAAATATTTCTCTTTTTTTGCTACTTTATTTCCTTTTCTTATGCTGTGTTCAAGATAATAATATGCTTTTTTGCCTTTGATTTTCTTCCTTATAATCATGATAATAACATACCCCTACATATTTATATATTTTTCTATTTTTACTTAAGATGTAGGGACACGCCCCGACCGAGATTCGAACTCGGGTCACGACCGTGAAAGGGTCGCATTCTTGGCCTCTGAACTATCGGGGCTTAGATTAAAAATGTTTAAAATAGTTTTTAAAGATAACTGATAAATGAGCCTGCTCGGATTTGAACCGAGGACCCCTGCCTCTCTTAGAACAAATCTAAAAGATCCTAATTCTTATGAATCAGTTTCATATAAGAGCAGTGCTCTAACCGGGCTGAGCTACAGGCTCGTAACGATTTTTGAAAGAATTCTTAGATATTTAAAATTATCCTAATTCAGTTATTTTCTTGGGAACAAAGCCTTGAGCATTTTCCTTAAATTATCATCCAAAAAGCAGATGTCCTCTGCGGCTATTTTTTCAATAAACTTTGTCAAGGCACCACGGCCGTAAAACCCTGTTTCATTCGCTTTTTTCAACAGCTTTTTTTGTGTTTCAGGGTCTAGATAAACCTTAAATGCCTGCTTCATTTTCCTCTCTTTTTATTATAAATTAAGGTTTTCCGATTTTATAAAGTTTACTTACACCATAGAAAACAGGTTTTCATCGTCGATAAGATATGGAAAAAATTTTACTTACATTAGAAAAAACGTAAGGTAACAGAAAAGGGGCGAACAGGCCTAAAATGCCTGGTTTCAGCCCCTAAACAGTGCCTAATCTTTATGTTTGGAAACAGGCTCATTTTCTTATGTCAGGTAGCGTATGGTATATCTCGGTCAGCAAGAAGAAGATTGAGTTTAAAAAATATCCAAAAAAGAAGAAAATACATCAAGTTGTTAATAAAAAATCCTCTAAAATTAAGAGCCTTATCATTAACATTTTATTTTTTTCAGCTATAATCTTATTTTCAAGCATAATTTCTGCAGCAGAAATAAATGACACCTTTCACATAAATGTCCAGACAACTTTTTCAAATGGCAGTATCCAGTCAGGGACTTTTGCCTTTGCGTTTAACATCACGGAAAACTCCAGTGCGAGCTGTCTTGGGCCGATAGCTTACAATCATTCTACCAGCCAGACAACAGACTCCAGGGGCATTGTTTCTATATACCTGCCAACGATAGGCTCTGGAGGAGGAAACCTCAGCAGCCTTAGTTTTGACAAGCAATATTACCTTTGTTATTACAGAGACGGAACTTTAAAGGATGTTTCACAGTTGGGAAGAGTGCCTTACTCGTTCAGGGCAACCCAGGTAAACTTGAGCGAGGTTTCAATAGATTCCAACCTGACTTTGGGAAGCTTTAATGTCTCTGGAACTGCCGGATTTTTCACCTTTTTAGGTAGCTTAGTGAACAGAATAACGACCCTTTTTGTGCAGGACATCAATGCAAGCGGGGCTGTAAATGTTTCAGGAATAATCTCTGCCGGTGAGTTCTCGGGACCATTAAACTGGACGTTCTTGCAGAATTATCCTACGGGCTGCGGAGCAGGCGAGGCTGTCCAAGTTATAGGAGACACACTAACCTGTATTAATATCAGTAGCAGCGGCGGGACAATTACGGGCTCTGGAACAGCCGGTTATATACCTGTCTGGAACGGGACGACCTCAATAAACAACTCAAACATTTATCAGAATGGAAGCAATATTGGAATAAATACAACAACACCACAGAATTTGCTGAATGTTTTAGGAGATGCAAATATCACAGGCCTTATCTATGGTAATGGTTCCCAGCTGACAAACGTGAATGCTGATCTTCTGGATGCCCGTGACTCCACTTTTTTCATGCCTTTGAATACCTCTGTGATAGGTAATTTCAGCTTCAATGGCGGCTGGGAAAACGGCGGTTTCAGCATTATAAGCGGAGATATATACGCCCAGACAGGCTTTTTTTACAACATCACGAGCTTAAACGTGACAAGGCAGAACCTGACTGTTAATGATGATCTTTTGGTGTTTGGAAACACTGACTTAAGAAAAAATCTGACTGTTGACACAAATACTTTATTTGTTAATTCAAATACAGATAGAATCGGCATTAACACAACAACACCGCAAAATCTGCTGAATGTTCTTGGTAATGCGAACATAACAGGGACGCTATACACTAACACTATTTCTACAATAGGTGATGCTTCAGATATTTTATCTCTGCAGCCAGCCAGCGGTCTTGTTACAATCACAGGCTCAAGCGGAACAGCTGCATTCAGACCAAGTTCATCAAGCACAGCTTTATATTTAGGTTCAAGTGGCGGCAATACCATCTACATATTAAGTGACAGAAGAGTTTCAATCGGTGCCTCTTCTTCACCGCAAGCCCAACTTTTGATTCAAAATTTAGGCACACTTAACACTTATCCAACCCTTGTCGCAAAAGGAGCAAGCGGACAGGCAACAAATGTCCTCGAATTACAGAATAGTGCCGGTGCACAGCTGTTTGTTGTTAATGTTTCCTCAGGTTTTGTCGGAATAAACACGACAACCCCTCAAAACCTTCTTAATGTAAGAGGAGATGCTAACATAACTGGATTGTTAACTTTTGGAAGCTTATCGTCAGGAGTAATCAACAGCACACACATACTAGATTACACGATTGGAGCTACAGATATTGCTGCCAGCGCTATTAACACAACGCACATCCTTGATAACACAATAACTGCAGTTGATATTGGTTCTAGCGCTATTAACACAACCCATATATTGGATAACACAATCTTAACTGATGATATTGCAAATGGAACAATCACAACAGCCGATTTTGTTTCCGATTTAAATTTGGGCTGGGCAAATCTTACAAACTATCCGACTGGCTGTTCAGCAGGCGAGGCTGTCCAGGTTATAGGAGACACTCTAACTTGTGTAAATATTAGCAGCGGAGGCGGGACAATAACAGGTTCTGGAACAGCAGGCTATATAGCTGTCTGGAACGGGACGACTTCAATAAACAACTCAAACATTTACCAGAACGGAAGCAATATTGGAATAAATACAACCATTCCAGGCACAGCAGCTCTTAATATTTCCGGACTTATTTTTGGCAGTAACGGCCTCACGATTTCTGCAGGCACGGTCTCACTGCCAGCAGGAGAGATTGGTGCTTCTGAGATTGCAACAAGTTCTATTAACACAACGCATATTTTGGACGCAACGATATTAGCAGGAGATATTGCAGCCAGTGCTATAAACACGACGCATATATTAGATTCTACAATACTAACTGGAGATATTGCAGAAGGAACAATCCTTGCTGGTGATATCGCACCATCTGCAATAAACACGACTCATATTTTAGATTATACTATTGGAGCAACTGATATTTCAGCGTCTGCTATTAATAACACCCACATTCTTGATGGGACAATCCTCGAAGGAGACATTGCCCAGACTTCATCATTAGACAACACAGAAATAGAAGACATTTATCTTTTCAATACAGGGGACACAGCGACGGGAAATTACACTTTTGATTCAGGGACTTTGTTTATTGATAGTTCAAGTGATAGGGTCGGAATAGGAACAACAAACCCGACAAACGGCCATCTTGAAATAGAAGACACGGGAGAAACAAACATGCTTTATCTCAATGCAGACGACAATGTTCCCTTTGCTTTAAGAATAAACAACAAAATAGCAAACAAGAACTTTGGTTTCTATGTGGAAGACACCGGCGAACTCAGGCTCGTGCAGCCTGGTGTCATCAATCCTATAATCGTATTCCAGAACGAGACAGGGAACGTCGGCATCGCCACAACAGGACCCTCAAGCAAACTTGAAGTAACTGGAGACATCGAACTCACAAATCTTCTTGATAATGATGCAAGCAATTTCTTTGACGGAGGATGCACTGCTAATCAATACATATCAGGAATAGACAGCACAGGAGCAATAACGTGTGCTGCAGACACGGGAACTGGAACAATGTCCAGCTTCATTCTTGGAGCAAGCGCAGGAACAAACCAGACAATCACAGACGGAAACACCGCGTTCCTTGTGGCGGGTACAGGAATAACAACAACTGCAGCAGCAACAGACATTGTAACAATAGCAGCAACCCTTGGAACAACGATTGAGGGTTCTGAGATAACTGATGCAACAATAACAGCTGCAGATATCGCAGCTTCAGCAATAAACACGACACACATTCTTGATTCAACTATATTAACTGGAGACATTGCAGAAGGAACAATTCTTGCTGGTGATATTGCACCATCAGCCATTAACACAACCCATATTTTAGATTCTACAATACTAACTGGAGACATAGCAGAAGGGACAATATTGGCAGGAGATTTAGCTCCATCATCTGTGAATACAACCCACATTCTAGATTATACGATTGGTGCTACAGACGTGGCAACGTCAGCAATCAACAGTACACATATAGCTGATTATACAATAGGTGCAACCGATATCGCGGCATCCGCTATAAACTCTACACATATTCTTGATAACACAATCCTTGCCATAGACCTTAACTCAGATGTGAACACGAGCCTTGATACGAGATACCTAAACGACGACGGAGACACAGC
>DATEUW010000030.1:0-12684 GCA_035282925.1 Candidatus Nanoarchaeia archaeon | reverse complement strand
CCTTTGCGAAGCTTCTCCGACAAGATAATAATGGGAACCTTTTCTCTTAGCTTCTTCTATCCTTTCAAGTGTCATATTTTCAGGATTTTCGAATCCCAATAACACTCTATCTCCATTCCTTACCTTTGCTATTAAAGCTGTCATTTTACTTTTCTCAATTCAATTTTTTAATTGAATCTCATTATGTCAACTAATTCCTCTCAGAAAAATCCAAGTTTGAAGTGGACCTGTCGGGGATCGAACCCGAAGTTCCTCGGTGCAAACGAGGTGTTTTACCATTAGACTACAGGCCCACGACGCGAACTTATCCGCGTTAATATTTACGAGCCTGAGTAGTTTTTAAAATCTTTCTGAACTAGATGGGTATGTAGAAACAATACCGTTGTATCTCTTGTTAGAATATTTTTAGGAGGTGATCCAACTGCAGGTTCCCCTACAGTT
This sequence comes from Candidatus Nanoarchaeia archaeon, assembly GCA_035282925.1. Lineage (GTDB taxonomy): Archaea > Nanobdellota > Nanobdellia > Pacearchaeales > GW2011-AR1 > ASMP01. The sequence goes on along the minus strand of DATEUW010000030.1, from coordinate 12,243 downwards.
ACCTTGTGACGACTTAACCTACCTCACCATGCTAAGGTTCTCCCAAAACTGGTTTCACCATAACACAACTTGGTTGGTTTGACGGGCAGTGAGTGCAAGAGACAGTGACGTATTCACCGTTCGCTGCTAACAAACGATTACTACGGATTCCAGCGTCATGAAGCTGAATTGCAAGCTTCAATCTGGACTGAGATGGACTTTAAGAGGTTGGCTTCTCCTTTCGGAGTCGCATCCCGCTGTATCCACCATTGACGCGCGCGTGTCGCCCAGGGTATTCAGGCTGTACTCACCTAACGTTGCCCACGCTTTCATCCACGTTACCGAGGCAATCTGCATATTGTACACATGGTAAATATGCATGTGGGTCTCGCCTGTTACCTGATTTAACAGGTCATCTCACGACACAGGCTGACGTCGGCCATGCAACTCCTCTCAGCGTGTCAGGTAAGCCCTTCAGACTGACCTTCATTCTGCTGTCGATCCTGGTGAGGTTCACGGTGTAGAATCTAATTGAACCGCACGCGTCACCCGTTGTAGTGTCTCCCCGCCTATTCCTTTAAGTTTCGGCCTTGCGGCTATACTTCCCAGGTAGCACACTCTTCGCCTTCGCTGCAGCACCAATACCTCTCGAGGAGGTACTGATGTTTAGTGTGCAGTGTTTACTGCTAGGACTACATGGGTATCTAATCCACTTTGCGCCCCTAGCCTTCATCCCTTACAGTCAGAACCGTACTCGCAGGATGCCTTCGCTGTTGTGAGTCTGTCCGAGATTAAAGCATTTTACCGCTACTTCGAACATACTTCCTGCGTCTGCCGGTCTCTAGCCTGGCAGTACTCCTTGCACGCCTCATCTTCGAGAGATGAGATTTCACAAGGAACTTACCGGGCAAGCTACGGATGTTTTAGACCCAATAATGATGGCTGCGACTTGGACCGCGAGTATTACCGCGGCGGCTGGCACTCGTCTTACCCAGTCCTTATTCGCCAAACTTTTTACATTTGGCAAAAGCTTCTCAAGTGAGAAGCACTCTGGTTCAAATTGTCACGCTTTCGCGCATTGCAAATGATTCCTAACTGCTGCACCCCGTAGGGCTGGGAATAGTGTCTCAGATTCCCTCTCAGGGCCTCTCCGCTAAGAGCCCTTACGGATCACAGGCTTGGTGGGCTATTACCCCGCCAACTACCTAATCCGCCGCAGCCCCATCCTTAGGCGCGAGTTTGAGAGACAAATCTTTCCAGGGTATGTCTCCTATCAGGGTTTAGCCTCAGTTTCCCGAGGTTATCCTTGACCTGAGGGTAGGTTAGCTACGTGTTACTGAGCAGTTCGCTTTCCCCCGGCTCTTGCGAACCAGGGAAAGAACTTGCATGTCTAAGTGCAAACCAGAGAGCCGCAGCCGCCAGCAGGATCAACTGGATTTAACAATTTCACAGATTTATCGTCGATAAAACAACAAAAAACCTCAATTGCGCATTTTCCCTTGTAAGATGGAAAACACTTCACTCAATCCTCCGCTGTTGGCTTCGACCAACGTTTATAGTAACATAAAAGAAATACAACTAAGTGACTGCTTCTACATACTTCATACCTTAATGCAATCTAACTCAAGTGTAAGTATGCACATTTGTAAGGCACTCATCTTAGTTAACAAAGAGTTAGACTTCCCGAGATTTATAAATGTTTCGTCGATTAACGCAAGTTTTTTAAATCGAATATGTATGTGGAATTTATGGAATCAGAAAAGGAAGCAAAAACAGAAAAACAGGAAGAAGCACCAAAGAAAGGAAGAGGAAGACCAAGAAAAAGCAAATAAGCTTAAGAATCTAAAGCTCTTTCGATGCTCTCTAGTCATACTCTCATCTGCATAATAGCTGATTATAGCAGGTTTCTTTTAAGATAAAGCCGCGGATTTCAGAGAAGAAGAAATAATTCTTCATAACCATAATTCTTTTAAATAGATAATATATTGAAATTCATGCCTCCTGAAACAGAACCAACAGATGAAGAATTAGCTCCAATAAAAAAGGCATTGGAAGAGAGATTATCAAGATCAGATTCTTCTTTTACAGAAGAAGATATTATCAATTTAGCTAAAAACTATTACTCTATTTGTCATAGTACGAATGTTGATGAAGGAACTTTAAATGTTTTCCGTGCTGTAGCAGAATCGTATATAACGGGTTTTAATAGAGCAAGACATCTATATGAAGTTCCTGATGATGATTCGTCAGTGCCTTTCTAAAGAAAATAATTTATTTTTTAGCTCCATAAATTAATAAATAGAAATGGCTTTATCATTCCATGCCCCTTGAAGCTTATCAGAAAAAACGCAGATTCTCGAAAACTCCAGAACCAAAGGGAAAAATAAAATCCTCTGGAAAGAAACCCATCTTCGTTATTCACAAACATCACGCTTCCCACTTACACTGGGATTTAAGGCTTGAAATGGAAGGCGTATTAAAATCTTGGGCTGTACCGAAATCTCCAGAGGCGTTAAGCGAAAAAGGGATAAAGCGCTTGGCTGTCCAGGTTGAAGACCATCCTTTGGAGTATGCAAAGTTCAAAGGCATAATTCCTAAGGGAAATTACGGCGCAGGCAAAGTTGAAATTTGGGACAAGGGAAATTATATTTTAAAGAGCAAAGATGAAAAGAAGATAGAGTTTGAGCTTAATGGCAAGAAGCTGAAAGGGAATTTTGTTCTTGTGAAAACAGGCTATGTCAAGAATGGCTGGCTTTGGATGAAGATTTGATAAAAATAATACGGGAAGAATTATATGAACCAACGAAATGTTGAATATGAATTTTGTGAATTAATAATAGTTAAAGAGTTCTGTAATCTTCTATCTCACTAAAAGGTGCATCTCTCATACTGTCTATAAAACCTTCTTTAGATAGCCAATTCCCAAATACCAGATTTCTTCCACAAGCACCAGCAACATATCCCACTGTTCTTACACCACTTTTTAATTTTATCTCAGCTACTTCTATTGGGATATATGGTGTATCCTTAACAGAAAGTCTGTAAAGTCCGTAAGGATCATTTTTAAGAGGAGGTACTTCTGGCAAACCTATTAGTCTTTCCAATGTTGCCTCTCTCCTGGAGATTTCTCTTTCTGTTTTCTGTTCAGTTCCCATATTATTGAAGAAGACTTTCAAAATTTACTTGCTTTGTACCACATGTTCTCGCAGTTTCTTCAAGCATGCCTAATGCTTCATCACTTATTCCGTCAAATCTTTTAATAAAAGTTGCAGTGGGACTTGAATCTTCAAGTAATGGATTTGGATTTAAATCAAGTAATCTTTTATTTAATTCTTCAGAAGAAAAAGCAAGAATGCAATAGTATCTATCATCCAGCCTATATATCACTGCCGCACCATCTCCACGATATTTTTCATTTATTTCCATACTTTTTCACTAATCTTTTACTATTTAAACCTTTCTATTTGTTATTACTTAAAAGTAACTTCATATAAAAAACTCTTCCCATACTACTTTAAACCGAGCGAATAAACTTCAACTCCTCTTAATTCTCCAACCGAAAATCAGTATCGATAGGAAAATCAGCGCAGAAACGCTCAAATCCAGAAATGTTTTTGATGCAAGGAGAGGATTAAGATACTGGTCAAGGGCGAACCTTATGACTAGGGCTCCGACAAATATCGCTATGGGCTTCCATGGTTTTTTCTTCAAATCTCCGCTATAAATCGAAAGGGCAAAACCGATTACGAATACAATTCCAAAAAGAATGCTGAGAGAAAATGCAGAACCCATAAGGGCAACAAAGATAGCAACGCCCAGAAGAATATTCACGAATCTCTTAACTTTGGGCTTTGTTTTTCTTATCTTTTCCTTGAGACCTTTTGCCATTGGTAGAATTGACAGAATGAGTTTATAAGAATTATTGTTTAAAATATTTAAATTATCTTCTGGTATTATACACCGAATTCTGCCGGTTCCGGGGTTGCCCTGCTTTTTCCAATTCCAGTTTCTTCTATTTCCCCTGTCCACCATTCCAAATCAGGAATTTTCCCTGTGTTCAATCCGCGGGCCTTGCAGTAACCTCTTGTCAGGATATAAAAAATAATTCCGAGACTTTTTGGGCTTTTGTTGTTTCCTATTATTATCTGGTCTGATCCCTGCGAGAAATTATTCGTGTCGCATATCATGAGAACTTTCTTATGGACTTTTAAGGTATCGTTGAGCGCGTTTTTGTCAACCCACTGGTCTGTGATTATTGTGAGCTCGTTTTCAAAAAAATCAGGAAGCTGCTTGTTTGTTAGGATTCCTGCAGGATATTTTTTTGTGAATGCCCTTATTCCTGTCAGCTCGGAAAATTTCTCAGCGGCACGCCATCCTGCCTGCCTTTTGCACACGAGGATCACATCCTCTGGAGCAAATTTTCCAAGGTATTCAACACCTTCTTTTAGTTTCTCGTCTATAGTGTCTGTATTGAAGATTGCAAGCCCATCAGCACGACGCCTGTAGACAAAAGGTCTCATGTTTGGAGTAACAACCCTTGTCCCGAGATAAATTCCCGCCTTGACATACTCCTCGAGAGGAACGAGCATGTCTGTTCTTTTTTTAGCCTTGATTTTTTCCTTGAGCTCCTCTGTGCTTATCTCCCCTGCGGAAATCTTTTCCTTGAGCTTCTTTGCCTTTTCCAGCAGTGCCTTCTTTTTTCCTTCCAGCTCGCTGATTTTTTCCTCAGAGGATTCTGATTCAGCCTCTTTCTCTATGCTTATTGTTATCCTAGTCTTTTCTTTTCCCTTTATTTTTTGAACTTCTTCCCCAACAAATTTTTTGATTTTTCTGACATCTTTTTTTACCGCCTTTTCAACTTCCTCAGCCTTTTCCTCAATCGATTCTTCAGCCTTCTCAACACCTTCTTTTATTCCTTCTCCAACTTTTTTAAAAATACTCTTTCCTTTTTTCTCTAAATCGGCCACGCTCAGACGATTTTTCTCCTCCTCTCTCGGTAATTCTTTGACATCCTTCACATCCTCTTTAAAAACAGCCTCAATTTTTCTAACGTCTTTTTTAACTCTTTTAATATCCTTTTCAAGACCCTCCCCTATTTTTTCAACAACAGCCTTCCCCTTTACAGAAATCTCTTTAGCCCCTTTTTTGACCTTTTCTTCTATTTCCCTGAGTTCTTCTTTCCCCTTTCTCTTTGCCTTTTTGAGCTCTTTCTCCGCAATCTCTTCCCCCTTTTCTACAATCTCCTCTATGGCTTCCCCGCCTTCTTCGACATTCTCTTTTATATCCTCAATAACATCTACCATGAGAAAACAGGGGAGATTATCTTTAAAAAGGTTTTTAATTATTATCTGATTTTCTTCTCAATTGCAATCAACCTCTTGATTTTTGCCTCTCGCTCCTTGCCTGTTATTCCGCACTTTAAAAAATCAGCCTGGAATCCGAAAGCAATGTCAGCGAGAATGTTTTCCATTGTTTCCCCGCTCCTGTGGGAAAAAACAATCTTTATTCCATGCTTTCTTGCAGACTCGCATATTTCCTTTACTTCAAGAAGAGAGCCGTTTTGGTTTGGCTTGACAATTATTGCATTTATGCTTTTTTCCTCTATGGCTTTTTTCAGCCTTTTTTCATTCGTGGCGGTTAAATCATCCCCCACAACCAGGGAATCCGGATGTTTTTTCAAAAGTGCAGAAAAAGATTCAAAATCTTCCTCTTCAAAAGGATCTTCAATATAAAACAGCGAGAAATTTTTTATCAGGTTCGAAATATAGGAAAACTGCTCCTCCTTGCTGCGGCTTAAGAGGGGATTTCTATAAAGATATTTTTTTCTCTTGTAAAAGCTTGAAGCTGCGACATCAATTCCTGTACTGATTTTCAATTCTTTCGTTATATCAAGGACTTCTTTCTCATTCAGGGATGTTTGCCACGCATCTTCGTCATTTTTTTTGCCTTGAAATTTTTCATCTCTATCTCTCAGCAAATAATAAGCCTCTTTCTTCGCTTTTTTGTTTATTTCAAAATCCTCCTTCACATCGCGCATCTTGGGTATCAGCAAAAATTCCTGAAAATCCGGTTTTTTCCCCTGCGAATGCAAACCTCCTCCGATACAATTTCCGACTAATCTTGGGAATTTTCTTGCATTCGGATTGATCAGCTGCCAGATTTCTTTCTTCTTCTCCCTCGCAAGAGCCTTTAAAATGGCAGACTCGAGGGCGAAAAGGGTGTTTGCCCCCACATGCCTGTCAACTATGTCCTCAATCCTGCGCAAATCCTCAAATTTCTCTATCTCATCCTCTGAAAAATACCCGCTGAACTGTTTCAGGGTTTTTATGTCCCCGCGTAAATCTTTCTTGTAAGGCCTTGCCTCATATTTTCCCTTGGATTTTCCGTTCGGCACGCTTGCAGAAAAATCCCCGGCGTTTGTCTTTATGGAAACAAGAATCGTTCTCTCTTTTCTTGAATCAAAAATCGATTTGGCAGAAACGCTCTTTATTATTACCATAAGTTAAAAAAAGAATTTTAGTATATAAATTTAGTGATGATAAATAAAAAATTATCTTGATTGCGATAATATTTCTTTACAAGTTCTTTCTAATGCATCGGGATTTACTAGCTGTCTAGGTAAATAATCTAAATTTTTGGGAAGAACACGATTATAAAGAGGCAGTGCTTCATTAATAACACTTTTAGCTATTTCCACTCTTTTTTGGGGGTCAGATGCTCTTTGTAATCTATCATATAAAAGTGCAAGCCAAGCATAGCTTTCAGCAATATCTCTTATTTGTATGCCACTTACTTCATACCGTTTTGATTGAAGTTCTGAATTTGTCATAATTTTTCTATAATCTATGATTATTTAAATCTTTCTGACTTGTAACTACTTTAGAATTATAATAATTATTCCCCGCCGCCTTCTTCCCCCGCAACTTCTTCCTCTGTTTCCTCCTCAGGATTCACGAGTCCCATTATCTCTCCTTCCTTTGCAATCTCTCCTTCTTCCGCAGCCTCTTTTTCCTCGATTTTCTCGTCGCTTATCTTCTGTTCCTTCGGTCTTCTCAAGATATCTTCTTTTCTTTCCGGGAATGGCTTTTTGACAGAAATAGGGAGAACATCAGATTCGAATTCAATCTCGGCTATTTTCAGGGCGTCGTATTTCACATTTTCCAGGTCTTCCTTGCTTAATTTTATCAGCAAAGGGGCATTCATCGCTATCTGCAGAGCCCTGGCTCCCAAGATCCTCGCAATTTCGTATTTGCTGAATTTTTCCCTTTCTTTTTGCTCTGCCATTTTATCTTTTATAAAATAATGCTAAACACGTAGTTCCTTCTTCTGTTTTAATTACACGATGTTTTAAATGTGCTGGTATATTTATGTAATCCCCCTCTCTCATGACCACTTTCCTTTTGCCCATTTCCCCCTCTTCTTCAAATTCTAATTCTGCATAACCCTTAACCAACATGACAAATTCATCTTCTTCTTGATCATATACTTTACTAGGAGTATCTGATTTTGGAGAGACAGCCCTTTCTAACCTAACAATTCTGCCTGCTGGAATAAGAATCTCAACTAGCTCTTCCTCAAGTTTTGTCCCACTATCTCTAAAAATATTTTCTAATTTTATCATCTTAATCTGAATATTTCTCAATCTCTTTAAAAACTTTCTTTCTTACCCTTTCAGTAAGGTCAAGAACATCTTCAAATTCCTTGATGTCTATCTCCCTGGCTTCCCCTTTCTGTATAGAGGAAATTACTCCATCGGGAGTTGCTCCGATGCTCACCTTTGCTTCCGAGACATCCTCTTCTTCAAGCGTTGGATCAACTATCCAGGAATTTCCTATCTTATATGCTGTTACCATTATCGGAGGCTCTTTCTGCAATGGCAGTTTTTTTTCTGTGAATTCCCCATATAAAACTTTCCCTGTTTCTTCGTCGTACTTCGGCATCCTCGCTGTCTTCAGGGCAGCCACTGCTCCTATTTCCGCTGCATCCATGAGATTCCCGTCATCATTCAGGGAATATATGTCTATGTAGACAGCCCATACTTTCTCCCCTTCCTTTATGCAGAGTTTTTCCATCTGTATGAACTTGCTCTCCCTTATGGCCCTGTCTGTCAGCCTAGCTATCTCTATCGCAGGGAATCTCGGAGGCCCGCTCTCGAATCTTTCTGAGCTCAGAGGAAGAAGCTCTGTGGAAACTATCAGATTCCCTCTGTCTGCGGAATCAGGATAAGGCTCCATGACATCCATTTTAACGCCGACTATCACTTCTGTTTTTCCTATTCTGACTCTTGCAGAACCCTCTGCCCTTTTCGAGACCCCTGTCTCTATCTCAATGTCCCTGAAATCCTCTGGCTTTCTTCCATCAAATCTTTTCCCCTGTGAAAGGTACTGGCTTATTCTCTCTCCTGTTATTCTTGCTGTTTCCATTTTAGTTTAGTTTTATAGACTCCTTCAATGCTTTTTTCTGAACTTCATAAATCTCTCTGTTTGCCTTTTTTGCGAGCTTCAGGACTTCTTTCAGCTCTGCGGAAGTGATTTTTCCGTCTAACTGAAGATGGGTTATTTTTCCGCTGTTTGTCAATGTTATTGGAATGTCTGTTGAACCCTCTCCCTCTTCCCAGTCTTCCTCTTCCTTGACAAGGTCAACCACCAAAGTCTTGTCCATTTTTCCTATGGAAACGCTGGAAACCAGTTCTTTCATTGGAATTCCCGCATGGGCAAGGGCGAGGGCAGCGGCATTTATTCCTGCGCATCTCGTGGAAGCGTTTGCCTGCAGAATACCTATGTGGACATCGACGACCATGTTCGGATATTTTTTAATCATAACGATTGGCTCCAGGGCCCATTCTGTTATCTTGCTTATCTCTGTGCTTCTCCTGTTTGGACCTGGACGAGCCCTTTCTGCAACAGAAAAGCTGAGCATGTTGTAGTTGCATCTCAAGGTTCCTTTTTCAGGATTCTGTGAATGCTGCGGATGCATTTTTCTTGGTCCGTAAACTGCTGCAATTGCCACCGTATCCCCGAAGGAAAACATCGCGCTTCCGTCTGCGTTAGGCACAACGCCAACTTTTGCACTCATAGGCCTTGTCTCTTCAGCTTTTCTTCCGTCAGGTCTTTTGAAAGTTTTTGCAGTCATTTTATTCTTTTTCTTTTTCTCCCTTTTTGTGCTTGTCAAACCATTTCTGGACCTCTTCTGTGAGGCCGGAGGTGAAGGATTTTTCTGTGATGAACATTATTGCTCTCTTCACAAAGAGCTCGTCCTCTATCCTCTCCCCCTTTATCCAGATTAATCCGTTCTGGCCGACAGTTATGTTGCACCCTGTCTCGTTCTTTACGATGTTTATCATGCTTCCTTCTTTTCCGATAATCCTTGGAACCTTGTTGGAATTTACCTTTATTATCATGCCCTCTTCTATCTTTCCAAGCCCCCTCATCTTTATCGTCAAGTCTATTCCTCTTCCGTTGACTCCGAGAATCTTTGCAACAAGCATGTCTCCTATATCCAAAACCTCAGACATCTCGTCTTTGCTGACAAACCTCGGAACTTCCGCTAAAGGCAAAAACGCGCCTGTCGGAGAATTAATGTCCACTACCCACCCATTGAATGTGATGTTCTCCACTTTTCCTATGACAACGTTCCCCCTTCTCGGCTGGTAAATCCCTGACAATGCAATTACCTTCACAAGACTGCTGGATTCTTCCGCCAAGCCATAGCGAATTGCAACTATCTCTTGGCCACGTTTTTCTGTTCCTTCTCCAGGAAGATAATCCTCTCCCGAAACAATGACTTCTCCTGGAATTACAACCTTGCGCTCCATTTTATTTTTCCTTCAGCTCTTCTGTAACTGCGCTGCCATGAGTTATAGAATTTAATTTTTCATAAAATTCCATCAGCAACCCTGAAGGAACATTGACTATCACTTCCAAATCTCCGTTAGAGAGCCAGTTCTCGTTCTCTTTGTACTGGCTGAAAATTCCGTAAGCTCTTCCGGTGTGAATTGCAGGAACCAAAATCTTTATCCTCTTTGTCTTCAGCCTTATTGGAAGAATTCCGGAAATTTTTTCAATAATCTCCCTTATCTGGGTTTCTATCGGAGTGTTTTTTATGTTTACCTGCGCCTGCTCCAAAGCAGCCTTTATTCTTTCAGCCGTATGCGGATTTCCTGTTTTCGGGTCAGATGCGTTGACAGACAGGAAATCAATCACCTGCCTTATTTTCTTCTCCCTCTCCTCGCCCCTGTGCTCCTGGGTAAGAAGAATTTCTCCAGATTTCACGATTTTTTTCGCGATTTCCGAAGTGTCTGCTGTACCGAAAGCCTCCCCGAGATCTTTTTCAGATGCGTGAAGCCCTCTTTTTGAATCAGTAAAAACAGAATCTGCCTCCAAGAAATCCATGGTTGAGGACTGCCCCTTTTTGAATTTTAATGCTTTATCCAAATCGACTATGATCTCAAAATGTTTCCCGTGCTGTTTTATTCTTGCTGTGGTTTGAACCATCTTATAATCACTTGACAAACTCCCTTAGTTCTGCCTCGTTCACCCTCTGGAGTTTTCCTTCTTCGTTCCTGATGTAAACCATCTCAAATCTTTCCAAGTCAAAGCTTTTACCCTGGACTTCCTTGAAAATGTCGAGAGCGAGCTTGACTCCCTTCTTTATATTCAGCTCCGGCTTGTAGTGTTCTCTCAGCTTTTCCCTTATTTTTTCGTCATTTTCGCCTATCGCGTTTGCGTGATAAGAGAAATAATTTCCGGTAATGTCGCTCGTGTAAAGCTCTGGCTTTTTGCTCCTGATTCCCGCAATCATGAGGGAGACACCGAAAGGCCTTGCTCCTCCGTACTGGGTGAACTGCTGTTTAATGTTTGAAATTTCTTTTATTATAAGCTCTGGCTCTATGGGAGAGTCATAGGTAATCCTGTGCTGCTGCGCAACCAACTGCCCCCTTTCTATGAGAACCCTTGCGTCGGAGACAATGCCTGCCGCGCTCACAATTATATGGGAATCTATCTCATAAACCTTGTTTGCGGATTTCTGAATAACGAGCTTGTCTTTCACCCTTTTGTCAGCTATCAGAAAAACCCCGTCTGCACAGATCATTCCTATGCTGGAGCTTCCGAGCCTGACAGTCTTCTGCGCGTATTCGACCTGGAGGATGGTTCCTTCAGGGGAAAACATGGTGGCAGTTCTGTCATAACCCATTTGCTGATGCTGCATGTCTATTGGCATATCCATTTTCTAATTTTGGAGAAGTGTATAATAAACTTAATCTTTCCTTCTTCTCAACCAGGAATTAAAAAATTCAGAGGTTTAAAAACCTTTTTCTTGTTAAAATTTTAAAATTTCAAATAAGAAGTGCAGAAGATATATTTCTAGCTAAAGAAGGATTATTATAAACTACGAAACTTATCTTTTCCAATTTTGTTCTTTTCGAATATTCATCTATAAAATCACTCACTCCTAAAGCTGTTTTTAATACTGCTTCCTCAGGAGTTTTTTCTCTTACTCCTGCCATAACCCCCATTCTTATTGTAGGTACTAATAAATACCTATAACCCTCATTATTTGCAGCTTCCAATCCACTATAAATAACTTCATCTAGTGGGGATTCTAAATCATCAACAATAAATACAACATCTTTGAACTTTCCCCTATGGTTTCTATTACCTCTCGCAATTATTGTTTGTAAATTTCTAAGTGGTGCCGCCTGTACAGCTTGCTTATGGTATAAATTTCCAGCAACTCTCTGAATGGCTCCGTCAATTCCGCCAAACCACATACCACCAGAGTTAATTGCTGTCATTAAAGCATCTGCCGGTATCTGAGTTATGTCTCCTTCAACAACACAAACATTTGGTTTTCTCATAAGAAACCCTTAAAGAGGTTATATTTAAATCTTTCTTCTATGCCTATCTCCTTAATTTTTTCAGGCTTCCCGAGACCTTTTCGACAGAGATTTTTTCAGGGAAAATTGCAAAGCTTGCCCTCACTTCGTTCAAAGTTTCCCTGTTTACCGCAATTATTGCAAGGTCTTTTCCAGCCTTTATCCATGAAAAACCTGCCTTGGACAACCCAAGAATACCTATAGCTTCCAGAATTGCTTTCCTGGCGTTTTTTCTGAGATTTTCTCCCCTTATTAAGAGATATCTCTTCTTTTCCCTCATGCTCGGCTTTAGGGATTTCATGAATCATTAAGGAATAATTTGTTTATAAAATTAGCCACCAGTCACTACATATTAGGCATGTTATAATTATATTATTAAATTGGACATA
>DATEUW010000029.1:0-7116 GCA_035282925.1 Candidatus Nanoarchaeia archaeon | reverse complement strand
GTAAAAACCTGTAAGAATCCATTTTCATTAAGGTATTCCTGCATTCCTTCTACTAATTTAGCCTGAATTTTGAATATTGCCTGAGATTTTGGAGTTCTCAAGCTTAAGGACCTCCAATCCAGCCTAGTAGGCAGCTCAGCCTTAACGGCTTTTTCATTAACCTGCATAGGAAGCTCTTCTGCAGGATTTAAGATCTTTAAAGCAGAAACCTCAACCTCAATATCGTTTCTTGCGAGTTCAGCTCTAACGTTGGATTTTTTGACTTTTCCCTGAATCTCTACCACACTTTCCAGGCTAAGGTTGCCCAATAAAGATTTATCCTTAACAACACACTGCACAATTCCTGAAAAATCTCTGAGAAGCAAAAAAGCCATATTTGAGAGGTTTCTTATCTCGTAGACCCAACCTTTCAGCAAGACATCTTGCCCTGGCTTCAAATCTGATACATAGGAGCGTTCCATATCTAAAAAGAGGAAAAGAGATTTATTAAATTATTGATTATTAATGTTTCCATTAGCATCCAGAAGAACTGCGGCCGAAAGAACTGTTGTCCACATCCCATCTTTGCCCTCGGCAGACTGGGTTATGTTTCTTGTTCTGATAATTTTCCCAGACATCTTGTAAACCTGCTCTCTTTCGTCCCAGCCCATGTTTTCGTCAAATTCTATCCCTAATGTAGTGGCGAGCATACTGGCGGCAAGATCTTCGGCATAATCCCCAGCTCTTTCATCTGTTTCTCCATTACTGTGATGCTCAGACAGGTAACCATATTGGCTTTCATCAGAGGGGATTGCAACTCCTATTGAAGATGCAATAAGCCTGTTATGCTCGTTTGTTTCTTGCCGAGCCATGACACAATAAACAATTTCTCCAGGATGAATAAACTTAAGACCTTCCTCTTTGGTTATTATTTTGCAGCTGGGGGGAAAAATTGAGGAAACATAAACAAGGTTAAATTTTTCTATACCCGCATCTCTTAAAGCAGCCTCGAAGCTTGCGAGCTTCTGTCTGTGCCTTCCAACTCCCTTGGTAAAAAAAATTCTCTTTGGGGCCATTTAGCAATACAATTAATCTACTTGAAAGGAGTTTTTAATATTTTCTGATTTTTAAGAATTCTAATAAAATTATTTAACGTACTTTTTAATAATTTCTGAGGCTTCTTTTCCTGAAATTTTTCCCCTGAATTCTTTCATCACGAGCCCCATGTAGCCGTTGATTGTGAGCCCTGGCTTTTCTTTTATAATTTTTGCAATTTTTTCTTCTATTTCATGAGTGCCTTCTTTTTTTCCTTCATAAGCTTCATGACCCTTTCCCCCAACAGTTTCTGTGAGAACATTTTTGATTTCAGAAACCTGGATTACTCCCTTATGCACTTTTTCCAAAACATTTCCCAAAACATCCCTGTTCAGAATTTTTTCTATTTCAGCCATGGATTTCTTTTCCTTGGATGCTATCTCCCTAGGGAATACTAAAAGAGTTTTTGCGATCAGCTGGGGATTTTTAATAACATGGAGAAGTTCTTTAAACTCCTCGACTTTATTTCTTTTTAGCAAAAGAGCAACCATTTCCTTGTTGAGCCCTTCAACTTTAATTTCTTTTTCTTTAACACTTGGCAATGTTTTTTTTGCTTCATTGACCATGTCCCTTGAAATTTTTAGAAGAGGAATATCTGTTTCAGGATACATTCTTGCTGCGCCCGGCAACGGCCTTAAAAATCTTGAGCTTCCGTCCTCGTTAACAGCCCTTACTTCCGAGATGCTTTTTCCTTGCTTTATCAGTTCCCGCTGTCTGACAACCTCGAGCTGTATCGCTCTCTCTATGTTCCTTATGTCCTGAAAACCCTTGAGCTCAATTCTTTTTCCTCCTCTGATAGAGAGATTAACATCCTGTCTTATTGTTCCAAGACCTCTTTTTACTGGCAATGTTCTTAAAATTTCCCCAAGTTTTAGGGCGGCTTCTTTCGCTTGGCCTGGTGTTTTTATTTCGGCATCAGTGGCAATCTCCACAAGCGGGATTCCTAACCTGTCAAGCCTGAATGTGGATTTTTCCTTGTCGATTATTCTCGCAGAATCTTCTTCCAGACACAGAGTTGCAATTCCCACTCTTCCTCTGGAAGTTTCAATAAATCCGTCACGGGCAATCAGGACAGTTCTCTGGAAACCAGAGGTATTGCTTCCGTCAATGACTGTTTTTCTCATTACCTGGCTTATCGGGAGAATCTTACAATTAAGGAGAAGAGATATCTGCAAGGCAATTTTCAAAGCATCGGGATTTATCACGTGGGGCGGTTCCTCATCAAGCTCCACAAGGCACGTTGTATCCGAATAGCCTTCATATGTAAATTCTTTTTCAAAGGAAGCTTCGTGGGCTGCAGCAATGTCAACTTCTCCTGACTCTCCAGCAACAACATGAAGTTTTCTCCTTACTTTAAAATCAGGCTCATCTTTCCTTAAAAGTGAGGGGCAGTTGCAGAATAATTTCCTTGTGTCTAACTGCTGATGAATTTCAAGGCCGCATTTCAAACCAAGAGCTTCGTAATCCAAATCCATAGAAGAAAAAGAGAATTGGAGTTTATTAAATTTTATTTGTAATCTTTTTTATGGTCTTACCTATTTCAGCTAGAGGAATATCTTTTCTGCCGCTTCTTTTTAATTCCCTGTAAACTTGCAGGGACAGATAATCTGGAGATTCTAGAGAACTATAGGTTGGAGTGCTTCGGCCTTCTGGACAAAGCTCTATGGTCCTTAAGCTTAGGATAGTTTTTCTTATTTCTTCAATCAAGCCCTCTTTTGTCGGATTTGCACTTGTTCTCCATAATTTAGCAAACCTTTGAGCATTGTAGTCTTTAACAACAATACCTTCCCGACCATAAACTGAATATTGGCTTTCACCTGTTGCTAATTCTTTTAATTCCTTTAAACTCAGCCTTCCTTCTCTTAAGGGATCTAAGAATAAAATATCTCTTATGCCTAAATTTCCCTCTAATCTTTTTCTTGCTTGTGCATAGGGGATAAATATTTTATCATGTGTGTCATAGACATCAATCAAAAAAAACCTGTTTGTAAACTCAGGCCTATAGGCAAGGGTATGGGGAGCTGTAAATTCCCCGTAAACTATTAGGTCTTCAGGAAGATTATAAAAACTATGATTAGATTTTGCCCACCTATTAAAATCTCTAAACCAATCACATCTGAAATGTTCTTCTCTTTCTAAAAAATTAGCTCTGCTGCCTGTAAAAATTCTTCCTTGAAAGACTCTTACCTGACTGTTTCCACCTTCTAATTTCTCAAACACCTGCAAGCCATCACTGTCCAGAATGTCCAAAGCCGCCATTAAATGGGGGATTTCTTGATACTTCACAAAAGTCGGCTTCGTCTTCATTTTAATCTGATTTTAGTTAATGCCTTGTTGAAATCGGCACTATGCTTGAATATCTTTCGCCAAAGCCTCTTTTTAAAAATTCTGATCCTTTGATTATATGTGCATCAGGAGATATTACCAAAACAGGTTCTATTTCTCTGTCAATTGTACCATTTACTCTGCTTCTGCTCAAATAGGCAGCTGTAGCTAATATTTCCTTATCTGTATCAGAGCATCCTTCCAGGTGTTTCTTATGATTTCCGTTACATCCGTCCCGGGCTGCCCAATATGCATCGTATCCGGCATCATCTAATGAAATCTGTCCATTTAATTCTGCAATGAATTTTATAGAATCGGCCATTGTATCCAATGCAAAGTCAACAACTTTTGGAGTTAACTCAATGGTGTGGCCATTTAATCTCATTTTTCCATGATCCTGTATTTCCTGATAAGTTCTTGGAGTTATTATCACACGGATTGTTTGGGAGAGATTTCTTAAAAAAGCAGTTGTTTTTTCATATCTTGGATTCCTGTCTCCATTTCTATGGATAAGATTGTATTGCCTTAAAGCAGTTGCAATGTCTATTAATCCGCCGGTATCTAAGACCATAACCGGAAAGCTTCCGCTAGAACTTTTTATTATCTCTTTTTCAAGTTGCCCTATTTCTTTGATGTCCATTTTAATTGTTTTTATAGGGGTTTTTTACTTATAAATCTTTCTCTTGTAACCCCTTCGGAGTTATAAATAATAGGGTTCGGCTGAAACGGAGATGTAATATCAAAAGGTTAATAAAATATATTTTCATGTTAGGATTATGAAAAGAGGGGTAAAGGAAAGATTAAAAAAACTGATAGGGCCAACAGTAGTGGAATTTGACCTTCATGATTTAATCCAGGTCATAATAGGGGCAAGTATTATTGCTGTCCCAACGGGCTTTCAGGAAGAAGCGTGGAATATCGGAGGAACTATACCTTTATTCAATACTTTTATTATTATGATCATGACCCTCTTTTTCATATCTATCTTCACTTATTTCCATTACCATAAAGAACATCTGAACGCCAATCCAAAATATCATCTTCTAGAATTAACAAAAAGGGTTGTCATAACTTATGTGTTTTCCTTTATCGTGGTGGCTATTTTTCTTTCAGTCATCCAGATTACTTCATGGGGCGCAGACGCCCTTATTTCCTTCAAAAGAGTGGCAGTTCTGACGTTTCCTGCTTCAATCGGGGCCGCAGTTTCTGATACGATTAAATAGTTTTAAATGCAGATATGAGAGATTTTAATAGGGGAATATTAAATTAATTTATTGTTTTGTATTAAAAATTATTGCCAATATCACGAAGTGCAATTTCACCCCTGAAGCCTATCGCTGAATTCTCCTGAAATGTTCTCGAGCATTTTTTTTCTTACTTCTTCTTTATTTCTGGCCCATTCTTTGTGGCCCAAAACCCATCCGAGTTTTACGAACGCTGTCTCTGCGAGCATGTCTTCGAGAAAAACAGCTCCTGTTTTGTTCAAAGCCCTTAGGTTTGAATATACATAAGGATTCACGCGGCCAAAGATGCATTGTGTCGTTATGCAGACAGATATTCCTTTACTGATAATTCTTTTTATTGAAGATATCCACGATTTTCTGGAAGTCAGGGCCGGGACATGCCCAAGCCCAGTGGCCTCTATTACAATTCCCTTGTATCCTTTTCTTCTGTAGTAATCGAGAATATCAGGATCCTGGCCCGGATAAACTTTGACCAATGCAATTTTCTCTTCAAACTTTATGTCTGCTTTGAATTTTTTGTTTTTATTTGTCCTGTGTGCAGCCACAAG
This sequence comes from Candidatus Nanoarchaeia archaeon, assembly GCA_035282925.1. Taxonomy (GTDB): domain Archaea; phylum Nanobdellota; class Nanobdellia; order Pacearchaeales; family GW2011-AR1; genus ASMP01. Next base: position 1,925 of record DATEUW010000029.1, on the reverse strand, counting down.
TTCAATTCTGTCCGGATAAATCCTGGCAAAGGGATTCGCATTAACAACCTTGAATGCGTCTCTTCTTGAACTGTGGAGCTTCCTTACTTTTGTTCCCGGCATTGCATAGCAAAAATCATCGTTTGTAGAAGCATGCCCAACTAGCATCACTTCTGTAATGTCGGAAATTGCAGCAAGAGCAGAGCATCTTAAATTTAAGTCTGCATCGCTGGAAGGCCTGTCGCTGCTCCGCTGGCTGTAAGTCAAAACAACTGGTTTATTCACTTCTCCAAGGAAAAAAGAAAGCGCTGCAGCAGTATAATGTAAAGTATCTGTTCCGTGGGTTATAATAATTCCGCTAATGTTTGAATCATTTAGAAATTTTGCAGTCAGGCTGGCAATCTTCTTCCAGTCCTTTGAATCCATGTCTTCAGAGGCTTTCAAAAAAGGTGTTTCGATTTTAACGACATTCACAAGCCCAAAAAGTTCGGGATAAAATTGAAATAATTCTTCCGAAGATGTTAGGGGAGAAACAGCCCCTGTCTTGGGATCATACTTGTTGGCAATGGTTCCGCCAGTCATAATCATGGCTATATTTGGTTTGTCTTTCTGTTTTTTTGCCTCTAATTTTCCTTCCTTTTTCCCTTCAGCCTTTTTTATCAAATCCACTGAAAGAATATCTTTTTTGTGGAAACCAAGGTTATAACCTGAGGCAAGCTTCAGCAGAACTATGCCTTTTTCACCTTCAGGGCTTTCCAAAAGGATTCCCCTATAAACATTTTTCACAAGAGATATTTCAACGAGGTCTCCTGGCTGCGCGTTTGTTTTATTCATTTTATCTTAAATATGAGCCTGCTAGGATTCGAACCTAGATCAACGGGGCCGAAACCCGGTATTCTGTCCATTGAACTACAGGCCCTTCAAACAGCAGGTATTAGAGTAATAAAAAGGTTTTTATTTGTTGGTATTTTCATATTTAGATGTCGGCAAAATATTCAGAATCATCCAAACAACCGATAGTGCATCATCACATAGTCCTCAAGCCGCATCACAGAAAGCTCATTATCGGGGGTTCTTCCTTGGTTGTTATTTTCATGATAGTGATAAGCGTCTTCACCTATATGACTTTTGTGAGACAGGAACTGAATTACGGCCTGCTTAACAAGAAGATATCTGATATCCAAAAATCAGCGCAGACGCAGATTGATGAAATGTCCTCAACCCTTCTCTCCATACAGGGAAGCCTGGAGGAAAAACAGCAGCAGATTGATCTTCTGAAAGCCTCTGCAGGCGAGGACTTCTCCGGAATCATCGAGTCCTCAATTCCCTCAGTTGTAATCATAAGGACAGACTCTGGCCAGGGCGCAGGCTTTATCATCGATGAAGACGGATACATAGTAACGAATGCCCATGTTTTGGCAGACGAATCAGGGTATCTTGCAACAGGGATTCATGCGATAAATTACGGAGGAGAGAGAATTGACCTGGAATTCATAGGATATGACAATGAATTGGACATCGCACTTTTAAAGGCACAGGGAGATTATAAGGCTCTCGAATTGGGAGATTCAGACAATGTAAAAATCGGTGAAAGAGTTATTGCAATAGGGAATCCTTATGGTCTTACATTCTCTGTAACAGAGGGTATTATTTCGGGAATTCACAGGCAGGGACCGAATGGGCTTAGTGCCTACATACAGATTGATGCTGCCCTTAATCCTGGAAATTCCGGCGGCCCCCTTATAGACAAACAGGGAAATGTCATAGGCATGAACAACTTCAAGATAAGCGGCGGGGAAAATCTCGGGTTTGCCCTTGAATCAGACTACATAGAAACTGCCGTGAACAACATTGCTCTCGAAGCTTTAAATCAGACCATAATTTAGCCCTCAAAACATTTATTAAATATTCTTTCTAATTCTATTAATGACAAGAGAAGGCAGGAA
>DATEUW010000028.1:0-23457 GCA_035282925.1 Candidatus Nanoarchaeia archaeon | reverse complement strand
TTAATTCCTTAACAATGCCTTCTTTATCCACGTTTATATTTAAATAAAGTTTCCCTTCCTTTGTATCAAACGCAGCAACCGGTATAAACCCAATTAAAAAAGGCTTTATCCCGAGCTTGTTCATCATCTCTGCCGCAGCCTGTGAAATCTTTTCCCCTTTCTTCACGATAACCTTCGGCTCTTTTATCATTATCTTTCCTTTTTCTATCTGAATCTTAATGCCAAGGGCTCCAAGCTCGCTTATCGCCGGGCCCGGAACAAGATCTGTAGGCCCTTCGGGAATTTCTATATCAGACTGAGCTTCCTGGCCGGGCTTGGCCTTTGCAGGGCTTTTCTTGCCCACCAATTCTGCAGCCAGTTCAAAAGAGTCTATGTCTGAAAAAAGAACAGCTGTGCTGTCCTTTATCTGGGTTTTTAGTTTTTTTATCTCTCCTATTCCGGAATCGTCGAATGCCCTGAATATCATGCTCTTTTTAGGAACCTTTACTACAGCCTTACCCCTCAATTTTTTTGAAATTTCCTGGTACTGGGAAGAGGGTATGCTTTTTATCGAGGCTACGAGTATTGTTTTCTTTTTCTTCATCAAATCCGCTAACTCTGAAACGAGAGTTTTTTTCTTCCCAGATACGTGGGTTGCTTTTTTCCCAGTCATATTTTTTGATTTCATTTTATCTTTATTTTCTGCGGTTTAGTCATCGTAAACTTCAGCTCTATGTTCCTGATGTTCTCCTTTCCTTTTGGAAGATCTTTCATTACGGCATTATAAACTGCAAGGACATTTTCTGTTATTTCTTCGTCCTTCATGCTCTGCTTCCCTATTGCCAGTTTGATGCTCGCTTCCTTCACCCTTATCCTGATGCTGTTGCTTATCTTCTTTTTTACCTCTTCTATCGTTTTGTCATTGATATCAATCAAGATGCCGAGATGAGGGGAAGGCATTTTCCCTGCAGGACCGAGAACCTTGCCAAAAATGCCCGCAACTTTTGGCATTACGCTCGCCTGGGCAATGAAAAAATCAAACCTTTTCACGAGTTTTTTCAAGGCTTTCTTTTCAGAATAATTCTTAAAATCGTTCGGGGTTATAGTTTCTATAGAAGCGTTCCTCGTCTCCAAAAAAGCGCAGATTTTCTTTTCTTTTATCCTGTAAGGAACAGATGCGAAAATATTTATCTGGTTTTTCTTTGGGTCAAATTTTTGCAGATTTATTATTAGGTCTACCGTCTGGTCGAATTTCCTTTCTTCGCTTTTCCTCAATTCCGATAAAGCCTTCTTTATCTCGTTTTCAAGTTCCATTTTCTCTCTCCTCGGACATTGTAAAGCCGTTATTCATGCAAACTTTAGTCGCTTTCCAATATCCTCGCCTCCCACTTTATGCGCCGCGCCATAGAAAATATGCGCCAACGATGTGGTTCAACCGGCAAACTTTCAAGATAAGGCCGGTTTATAAATATTATCACAACAATACTTATAAACAAAATTTATTGCTTTCTTAAATGGAACTCGTTGCATTGCTTTCCACAGGAAAAGGAAGCTGGGGCCAGGTATCGGGCCTCCTGAAATATGGGGAGTGGGACAACATAATACTTCTTGGCAGCGAATTTGCGCAGAAATTCTCCTCTGAAAAAAAATTCGAATTCATAAAAGTTGATCTGGACAAAAAACTCGGAGATTTAAGGGAAGAATTCATGGGAAAACTTAAAGGAAAAATAAAGGGAACAGAAGTTGCCTTGAGCATAGCTTCGGGCGACGGGAAAGAGCACATGGCCCTGATTTCCGCCCTCATCAATCTCCCTGTAGGAATAAGATTTGCAGCACTTACAAAAGATGGCGTGATAGATCTTTAGCCATCTGCGTCGTTTTACTCTGTGAAAACGCCGGAAGACGGGGTTATTGATTTGTAAAAGATTTTTATCTAAAGACGTTTAGAATATCAATTCCTAAAATACTCGATAACCAAGTAACCATCAGTATTAATAATATAAAAAGGAACAGATAGGTGGAGAATGCGAATGCTCTTTTTGCAATATTTTCACTCTTTGTAATTCCGAGAACAGTGAGATAGAAAAATCTTCCGCCGTCAAAAATCCCGACAGGCAGCATGTTGATCAGGGCAACGCTGATGCTTATAATTACCACCCACCATAAAAGGTTGTATATGAATACGCTGATTCCATCGATTTTTGGCTCATAATAAACATTTTGGTCTCTGAAGGATGCGAGGTTGCTGACAAGCCGCCCGAAAAACCCTTTAGGTTCTTTATCAAAAAAACCAATTCCGAGCCATGCGTTTCCCGGCCTTTCAGGATGTTCTTCGAGAACCAGTTCCTTCTCTGAAAATCCCTCGTCTGTTTTTTCCGTTATCGTTATCTTATCTCCGGGAGAGTACTTGGAAATTTCTTCAACTAATTTATCAATGCTGTCTATTTTTACACCATTTATCTCTGTGATTATGCTGCTTAAATTCGCCCTGATTGCTGGAGCATCGCTATAAACAAAAATGCTTCCTTCGTTGTCAGCCTGATTTTCAAGAACCTCTTTTGTTACAAGATAAGTTTCACTGTTGAAATTTATTTCATTGAATCCATCTTCCTCTGAGAGATTCAGAATTTTTTCGTAAGTTGGATTGATTAGGGGAACCCCGTTAACCATGGAAACTCCTGCTATGGTTATCGTGGAGGTCGCATAAGTATCGAAGACAACGCCTGATGGTGAAAAGGCAACAGAAAAGAAACCGAATAATATCAGCAAGAACAATATTCCAGTGATTATATTTGCGAAGGTTCCTGCCGATAGAATTGCGAGCTGGGGAAATTTTTTCTTTTTTGCCATCTTTTTCTCGTCCAGCTCCACGAAAGCAGCCAGAAATATTGGCAAGAAGTACGGGAAAAAACCGAATCCTGTCGTCTTTATTTTTACCTTGCTGTGCACGGCAAATATCCCGTGTGCAGCCTCGTGAGCTATGGCAATAATCGCAAGAATTATTATCCAATAGGTGAAATAGAAAGGAGGCAGAAATCCCAGTTTGAATACCTGCGGAAGATAAGGCACGAGGGGGATGAGTGGTGGCACTTTTATTGCCCTGACTATTTCCGGGCTGAATAGATATATTTTTAGTATAGTGTATATCAGGTATAACACTCCGGCCATCAGAACATATCCGGTAAAAACAGAGATGTAGCTCAAAACCCCTATGGTTTTTTTGTATCTTGTCCCGAGATAATTTATCAGCCTTATCCCCCACTTGGTTTTATACAGAAATAAAAGCCCCTCTCTCCTCAGGTTTTTTTTTCTGGTATAGAGAAAGCTGGAAAAAAATATCAGGAATGCTGCCAGGAATATGAGGTCAATTCTAGTAAATGGATCACTGAAAAAGCTCATTTTTTATTTTCCTTTCATTTGACAATTTTATTGGCGAATTGAAAGTTTATCACTTTCTCTTTATCGGGCGGAAAGCCTTTTTTCCGCATTTTCTGCATCTCACTTTCCCCCTCATTATTTTCTGCGGGTCTGCCCTGATTTTTGACTGGCAATTCTTGCATACAAATATGTTCTTAAAGAGTCTGTTGGTTGCCTCAGGAATTTTTGCCATTTTATTTTTAAGTTTATTAATTTAGAGCTTTCTTTTGATTATTTTCCGCCCCTCTATATCCCAGTATTCCACGCTGGAATTTGTATCAATTTCAGCTTTTAATTCCTCCGGGATTTCAATATCGAATGTTTCAAAACTTTCCAGGTCCATTACGCTCGCCCTTTCCCCGACAGAGAGGACCTGCCCCCTTCTTTTGTCAATCATCGGAACCTCAAATCTCTCATGTCCAGGGGCAACTATTATTTTTTTCTGTCCGCTTATCATTCCAGCTGCCTCGATTCTGCATTTGGAAGCGCCGTGCTTCCCTGTTTTGCTGATATCAACCTTTTTTACAGTATAAGGATCTCCCTCGATTATTATATTGGTTCCGGGTTTTGCCTCAGTTGCATTGATAATTTTCAAAACCATAAATAAGAAAGCAAAAATATATTTAAAAAGGCTTGCCTGAAGAACCTGACGAAAATTAAGACATCGCGATTGAAAACTTTTAAAAATGCCGTATTGATACTTCTTTTAATGCCATTAAACAACAAGGATTTTATTGAAATAGAATTCACGGGAAAAGTCAAGGAAGGGGAAATTTTTGATTCAAATATAAAACAAGACCTTGAAAAAATTCACAGCGGCCATGACCATCCCGTTGAACCGAAGCCCTTCATTTTCTGCCTCGGGGAGCACATGTTCCTCGATGAACTGGACAATTTTCTTATTGGAAAAGATGCAGGAGAATACGAAGTTGAGCTGGAGCCGGAAAGGGCATTTGGAAAAAGAAATCCGGCATTGGTTCAGATGATTCCCATGAGAATTTTTAGGGAGCATAATACAAATCCGATTCCGGGAGCCCTTCTGAATTTTGACGGAAGAATCGGGAAAGCCCTGACAGTCTCAGGAGGAAGGGTGATGGTCGACTTTAACAGCCCGCTCTCAGGAAAAACAGTCATATACAGGATAAATGTCAAAAGAAAAGTTGATGATATCAATGAAAAAATAAAGGCAGTGAATGAATTTTTTTTCAAGAGAAATCTGGACTTCACAGTTGATGACAAAAAACTTATAATAAAGACAGAAAAAGATATGAAAAAAATAGTGGAAATGTTTGGGGATAAGTTTAAGCAGCTTCTCGGTCTGGATGTGGATGTCATTGAAACAGAAGAAGCTGATAAAGAGCGGAAATAGCCGGCAATAAGGCACCTAAAAAACCACAACAATTTTTATAAATAATAATTTGCTCTATCATCTATGGAAGATGTTGGTGTTTATGAGACAGAGCTTTCTTCTGGCGTAAAAGAAGTTGACAAAGAGCTTGCAGAACTCCTGAAAAAGCAGGCTGCAAAAATTAAGGTCATCGGCGTTGGAGGGGGGGGCGGAAATTCCCTGAGCAGGATGAGGGAAATAGGAATCAAAGGAGGGGAACTGATAGCAATAAACACAGATGCCCAGGATTTATTGTATAGCAATGCCGATCAGAAAATTCTCATAGGCAGAGAGCTCACACAAGGGCTTGGAGCAGGAAGCAATCCTAAGGTTGGAGAAGAGGCAGCGAAAGAATCAGAATCAGAGATAAAGAAAAAAATCTCAGGAAGCGACATGATATTCATTACCTGCGGCTTGGGTGGAGGAACAGGAACAGGCGCTGCTCCAGTAATAGCATCTCTGGCTAAAAAGCAGGGAGCTCTGGTGATAGGCGTTGTTACTCTTCCTTTCACGATAGAAGGAAAAAAAAGGCTGGAAAATGCAATGGACGGACTCGAAAGACTGGAAGCAGTCGTTGATACTTTGATTGTGATTCCAAACGACAAGCTTCTGGAATTAGCCCCAGAGCTTCCCCTGCATACTGCATTTAAAATCGCAGATGAAATTTTAACAAATGCGGTTAAAGGTGTCACAGAGCTGGTGACTGTTGCCGGGCTTGTGAACCTTGATTTTGCAGATGTAAAAGCTGTAATGGTCGACGGAGGAGTCTCTTTGATAGGAATGGGGGAATCAGACAGCACCAACCGGGCTGCAGAGTCTGTGGAAAAAGCGGTAAACAATCCGCTCCTGGACGTCGATATCTCAAATGCGGCAGGAGCCCTCGTAAATATAGTGGGAGGCCCTGACATGAGCCTCGACGAATGCAAGGTGATAATAGAGACAGTGGGAAGCCAGCTGAGCCCCTATGCAAAGCTCATATGGGGTGCACAGATTTCCCCTGACATGGAAAAATCCATACGGGTTCTTCTCATCGTTACAGGAGTGAAGAGTTCTCAGATACTCGGCCAGGGAGAAACCGTAGAAAGCATGAAACACAGGGAGATTGAGGAAGAGCTTGGGATAGAATTTTTTGAGTAATAATCTTTAAAAACTTTGGATTATCGGCATTTTCCGTTAAATAATTTGTTATACACTTAAAATGCCATTAGATAAATTACTAACAGAAGAAGAATTGGAGAAACAGGGTTTTAAAAAAATACGGCAAGAACCATGTACAGCATCAGAATTTGGAGAGGAATTAGTTAGGTTATTGTCTGAAGATTGTAGAAATATTCAAATTTACTCTTTTTATATAGGTGGTAAAGACAATAACCAACTTTATACTATTCATTATCGCTACATTTAAAAACCCCTGAATAAACAGATTTTGATATAAAATATAGCAATATAAAATGGTAGAACACTTAGAAGGAAAAGTAGGGGAAGAATATTGTATTCCTAGGACTGGAATAGACTATTCTCACCATATACAAAAATTGGATGGTTTCAATCTTCCTCCTGAAACTAGACAAAAAGCAATTAACGCAATTCAAAGTGCCATTTCTGGAGCATATGATGCAACACAGGCTGTGCAGAGACCATTGATACTCAGAGAAAAATTGGAAGATATTGTTTTACCAAATGAAACATACTCTGTTCCCGGGTACCCAGAAATCAGATATGATCCTGACAAATGCGGAGAAGCTTTCAGTAGATTAGACGAGGCTATAAGGGGAATTCATAAGCTGAATATTTCCCATGAAGATAGGCAAAAAATACTTGTTTTAATGCAGAATGCTGCTCTTGAAATAAGAGATACTGTGCAAACAGCAAACAAACCTTTAATGGATAAAAAAAGATTGGAAATCGTTCTGAAAGGATCTCAAAATCTTATCCGTAATGATCTGCTTAAGGTATTAAAACTGAAAAACTTTTTTGAGCAGGTCGATATTACAAGTGAACATCTTTTCAATAACAAAGGATAGCCCTCAACAAATCTTAAAAACTCTTTTTCTTTATCTAAACCATGGGAAAGCTGGATGACCTCAAGGCATTTTTTTCAAAATCGAAAAGAGTATGGCTTGTTTTGAAAAAGCCCTCGAGAAAAGAATTTGAGATGATAGCCAAGGTTTCTGCAATAGGAGTCCTTTTACTTGGAGTTATTGGATTCTTTGTATCGATCCTTGTCAAAATCTTTTTCATAAGATAAAATTGTGAATTAGGTAAATTTATAAACTCCCATAATTAAATAATCTCACCTGCTTCTTAAGATATTAAGGGGTAGACGGAGCTAAATGAAAATAAATTTAAGGGAAGTTGATGGTTCAGATGCAAGGACTTGCATCGCGAAGCCTGAATAGGCTTCTGAAGAAACCGTAGGTGTCTTACCAATGATATTTATAATAAAAGTCACGACGAACAAGGAAGAGAAAGCCGTTGACATGATAGCTGACAGGGCGGAAAAAAAAGGGCTCAATACCTATGCTGTCCTGAGGCCCCATGGTCTTCGAGGCTATGTTCTTCTAGAGGCAGAGGACCGCGAAAGCGCAGAGGAATCTGTCTTCAACCTTCCTTATGTTAAGGGAATAGTCGGAAAAACGATAGGTTATGAGGAAATAAAAAACATGGTCGAGCCTTCTGTGTCCACTGTTTCAATAAAAGAAGGGGACATAGTGGAGATAATAGCCGAACCCTTCAAAAAGGAAAAAGCAAAAGTTTTAAGAATTGACAAGCAGAAGGAAGAAGTGGTTGTGATTCTTTTAGGGGCTGTCGTGCCGTTGCCGGTAACGATAAAGCTCGACAACGTAAGGGTCATAAGGCGGGAAGAAAGTGAAGAAGGAGAAACAGAAAATGCAAGTTAAACTTTTGGTGGAAGGCGGGGATATGCAGCCAGGTCCTGCACTCAGCCAGAAGCTCGGGCCAGCAGGAATAAACATAGGCCAGGTAATACAGAAGGTAAACGAGGCAACCAGCGGATTTAAGGGAATGAAAGTTCCTGTTGAGGTTGAAATAGACCTGGCAACCAAAGCCATAGAAATAAAAGTATTTTCACCGCCTGTTACAGAACTCCTGAAGAAAGAGCTCGGAATTGAGAAAGGCTCTGGCCTTCAGAAAAAAACAAAAGTTGCAAATGCTTCCATAGAGCAGATAATTTCTGTTTCAAAAACGAAACTTCCAAATCTTCTGAGCAAGAATTTGAAAACTGCTGTAAAAAGCGTTCTGGGAAGTTGCATGAGTCTCGGAATTCTGGTTGAAAATAAAAATCCCCTGGAAGTCATCAGAGAAATAGAAGAGGGAAAATATGAGGAGGAAATCCATGGAGAAAGAACAGAAACTCCATCAGAGAAAAAGGAAAAATTAGATGCTTACTTTGCTAAGATATTGGCAGAACAGGAAAGAATAAGGCATCAGGAAGAAGCCGCTAAGGCTGCTGCCGAAGCTGCTGCAGCTGCACCTGCAACTGCCGAAGAAGGCAAGGAAGGAGAAGAAAAAGCCGAGGAAATTAAGGCAGAAGAAAAGAAACCCGAAAAAAAAGCAGAAAAAACAAAAGAAAAGAAATGATTTATAAAGATTCCATAACCCCCTTTTACCAAGGGGTTGTGGTCTAACCTGGTATGACTAGAGGTTTGGGACCTCTCAATCCCGGTTCAAATCCGGGCAACCCCATGTCTATATAAAAATGAGTTCAAAATCAAAAAAAACCAAATCAGCGGGAAGGTTCGGAGCACGTTATGGAAAAAGGCCAAGGACTTACCTGATTGCAATAGAGGAAAAGCAGAGAAAAAAACAGAAATGCCCCTTCTGCGGAAAAATGGGAGTCAAAAGACTTTCCAAAGGATTGTGGAAATGCACAAGGAAAAAATGCGGGAAAAAATTTGCGAATGATGTATACTATCTGCCAACATCAATATCACACGAGCTTAATATACAAGATAAAATAAAAATATCTGATAAAATTATTGCAAGCAAAATTAGAAATAAAAATCAGACAGCTTAAAAATATCAATATAAAATGCCAACCTACAAATGTTTCAAGTGCGGGAAGAAAATTCAGGACACGAACCTGGAAAAAAGATTCGTCTGCCCGAGCTGCGGCAGCAAAATCTTCTACAAGCCAAGAACCCGTGTAAAGAAAGTAAAGGCTGTTTAAAATGAGTGAAGATATCTCGATAGAACGCCATAAGACAAAAGAAAGAAATATACAGGAACTGCAGATGCTGGAGCAAAATCTGCAGAATGTTCTCCTGCAAAAGCAGGCTTTCCAGATTGAACTGAGAGAAACACAGGCAGCCCTGAAAGAACTGGAAAAATCAGGGGAAGAAGTTTTCAAGATGATAGGCCAGTTGATGATTAAAACAGACAAAAAGGACATGAAGGAAGAATTAATCAGCAAGGAAAAGATAATTGATTTAAGAATAATGAGTTTTGAGAAGCAGGAGCGCGCTCTTTCGGAAAAACTTGAAGCGTTGCAGAGGGAAATTTTAAAATAATTTTGAATAACGTCGGGAAAAAACCTGAAAAAATATATACAAAATAATTACGAAATCTTTATAAATATCTGCAAGTTAAATTTATTATGGTTTTCGATGCAATAAAAAGAGCATTCTCGAGATCTGCTGGCGGAGAGGACGCTGGCAACGAGTATCTGGAGATAGATTTGGGAAAAGAAGAGACACAACAGAAGGTTTTTGTGAAGCTTTTCGCCCTCAAGGATTATGAGGAAGTAAATAATATACTGAATTTCCTCAGGGAAGGATACACCATAGCTGTCATTGACATAAAGACTCTCAGGCAAAGGGATCCGATTGAGCTCAAAAGGGCTATTTCCAAGATAAAAAAGACTTCAGACGCCATGGAGGGCAATATTGCTGGCTTTGGGGAGAACGTTGTCATAGTTACCCCTTCTTTCGCCAAGATTCACAAGGAAGCAATGCCAAAGCCAAAAGACGAAAAGAAAGAGTTCACAAGCAGGTGGGATTAAGATTTTTCTAACAGATACTTTTAACTATTTTTAATATAACCTAAATAACACTTTTCTTACCTTGAACAATATTTTCAGCTAACTAACATCTGCATCTGCTATATATTAACAGCAAACTAAACCTTTGCTATAGAGAAGACTGTTTTTAATGCAACCACAATTGTCGCAGGCACGAACAATGCCAGAAGAGCTGCAAAAACAGAGGAAACCGTGGGACCTATCCCTATTCCGAGCAGGGAGCCGGTGACGCTGTCCATTCCAAATCTGCTTACGATAACCAAAATAGCGCCTGCCCACAGAAAAGTTTGCGATTCCGATGCACGAATGTTGAAATAACCGACAATAAGCCCTAAGATTATAAGTATTGAATAAATTTGAGCATTATATTGCGATAATGATGGAATCGGAAGTAAAGTTGTCGACAAACCAATGATTATAGCCAGAACAACGCCTACCAAAAAAGCCCATGCACCGATAGAATTCTCCCTCGCTTTTATCACCATCTTTTTGTATAAAATAATATAGTTTTCAAATATATAAATTTTCCTGAAATTTGTCAATGAAAAATCCCGTAATTTGATGATTGGCTGATTAGCGGGATAATAGCACTATCTTATCACAAAAAACCATATTTTCGAAAATATAAATCTTTATAAACCATAGTAACTCCAAAATGATTACAGAAAAATGAGTTTGAAATCATTAAGTTTGTTCGCTTTCAGCATTTTTGCGCTGGTTTTGGTAATGGGAATGGCTAGTGCTACTACAACTTTGACAGTCACTTCTGGCGCAACACAATCTATAGGCCAGGGAAGCCAAGGAACTGTTGTATTTACATTGACTTCAGATACAACACCACTCACAGCAGTTAACTATGCAACCCCTATAACATTTACACTTACAAGCAATCCAGCAACAAACTTCACTGTGACACCTTCTGTTACACCCGCAACTCAAACTACTACTGTTAATATTCCAACACCATCACAGACATTGACATTCGCGGTACCTTCTAGTCAAGTTACAGGAACATACACTGGTTCATACACGCCTGATGTTACGGGTGATGCGGACCCATTAGCACAGACACTAACTGTCACAGTAACAGCACCAGCAGAAATAATGGCATGTAATGCAATCGGAAACCCAGGACAGCTTAGAATCAAGTCAATAGACTTCGCAAACAATGGAATGCAGTATAATACCTTCGGAGAGGATGATGAATGGTTCCCATTTGAGGAAATTGAAGTTGACATGGAGGTTGAAAATGAAGGAGATGATGACATTGATGACATCTCTGTTGAGTGGGGTATTTGGGACACCGAACAAAACCAATGGGTGATTGACCTTGACGAAGAAGATGAAATTAATCTTAAAGATGGAGACGAGGAAACACTTACAATCACATTCAACATAGACGACGACATGGATGTTGATTTGGATGAGCTTGGCGATGGAGATCATTACAGATTTTACGTTGTTGCAACAGGAACAGTCGATAATTCAACATCACCAGAGACATGCGCTTCTGATTTTGAAACAGCAAGCATTGTAATAGAAAGCGACTTCGTGATTCTTGATAACTTCAATGTACCTGAAACAGTCCAGTGCGGAGAGACTGTCACAATAACTGCAGATGCATGGAATATTGGGGACAACGACCAAGACGAGGTCTCTGTATTTGTGACTAACAATGAACTTGGAGTTAGGGAAGACATTGCAGTTGGAGACATAGACGCCTTTGACAGGCAACAGGTTTCATTAACATTCTCTGTTCCTTCAGATGCAGAAGAAAAAACCCATAGGCTGAGCTTTGAGGTTTTTGATGAAGATAATGATCTATATGAAAACGACTTTGATGACGATCCTGCGGAATTTTCAGTTCCTCTGCAAGTTTCAGGAGGCTGCGGAGCAGCTGCCGGTGAAGGCGAGGTTTCTGTCGTTGCAAACATAGTCTCTGGAGGAAGAGAAGGCCAGGAACTAGTTGTAAGAGCAACAGTCACTAACACTGGTGATTCTCAGCAAACTTATTCATTGAATGCAGCCGGGTTTGAAGACTGGGCATCTTCTTTCTCTCTAGACACAAATAGTCTAACGCTTGGTGCAGGAGAATCAGGGAATGTTCTTGTGACTTTGGATGTGAATGACGGCGCAGCAGGAAGCAGGACATTTTTCCTTGAACTTGTTTCAGAGGGGCAGCTTGCAAGGCAGCCTGTGACTGTTTCAATCAGCGGAAGAGGAGCAGGAATAACCGGATTGATAACAGAAGGAAACTGGTACCTGTGGGGCATTGGATTGCTAAACATCATCCTAGTCGTAGTAATAATAGTTGTCGCAGTAAGAATTGCAAGGAAATAATTTTTTTAAATAACACCTTTATTTTAACTCATTTTTTCCATTTAATACTTTTTGTGAATGCTAATTTATAAATAATCAATTCTTATAATCTTTTAAAATGAAAAAGAAAAAAGGAAACATATCGGACCTTATTCTGAGATACCTCATTCTTGTCCTCGTTGCAATCCCAAATCTCTGGCTGTTTTACCTTGTATTCACGCCTTTGACATCTTATCCTGTCTACTGGCTCCTGAATATTTTTTATGATGCCTCCTTGCTGAATAATAATGTTGTTTTGCTAAACCAGGCAATCTCCATAGAACTGATAGAAGCCTGCATAGCGGGCTCTGCATATTATTTGCTTTTGATTTTGAATCTGTCAACTCCCGGAATCAAATTTAATAAAAGAATTAAATTTATTGCCATATCATTTTTAGTATTCTTGGCTGTTAATATTTTAAGAATATTCATTTTAAGCTTAATTGCTGTCTCTGGTTCCAGTTTTTTCGACATAACCCACAGGATTTTCTGGTATGCCTTGAGCACTGTTTTTGTGGTAGCGATCTGGTTTGCAGAAGTAAAGACCTTTAAGATTAAAGCCATACCGTTTTATTCTGATATAAAATTTTTATATAAAAACACGAGATAAGATGGTTTCCATAATTGACTCGCTCCTGCTTTTGATAAACAGCCTCGGTTATCTGGGGATTTTCATAGGGATGACCATAGAGAGCTCTTTTGTGCCGTTTCCGAGCGAGCTGATCCTTATTCCTGCAGGAGCCCTGATTGCCAGAGGAGAAATGTCTTTTTTCCCTGTTTTTTTTGCAGGACTGTTGGGAAGCATCCTCGGAGCTTTGATAAATTTTTACCTTGCACTACTCCTGGGAAGAAAGACAGTGGATTTCCTTGTCAACAAATACGGGGAATTCCTTTTCCTGAATAAAGGAACGCTGAAAAGAACAGACCTTTATTTCAAGAAGCACGGAGAAATAACGACTTTCATTGGAAGGCTTATACCTTTGGTAAGGCAGGAAATTTCCCTGCCTGCAGGATTTGCCAGGATGAATTTGGGAAAATTCGTACTCTTCACCTCCTTGGGTGCAGGGATCTGGACAGCTGTCCTGATATTTGTGGGGTATTTCTTCGGAAGCAATGCCCAGCCAGTCTTGAAAATTATCACAGGAATCATATTAGTCTTATCCATAATATTCCTTCTCGCATATTACTTGAGACAGAAGAAAAATAATTTTAAAGATAGCAAAAAGAGATCAAGATGATAAACAATCCTAAGTTTTAATCTGATAAAAGCCTAAAGATTATTAATCAATTACAGTTACCCCACCATCTTCTTAACAGCTTTTTTATTAAAATTTTTTACTCTTTCAAAGCCTCATTAACCTTGACCAATGTTTCAAACATGAATCTTTCTGTTCCTTCTAGAATCTCGCAGTTTTTTATGTATATATCATAGCATGCAGTGCCAAATTGTTCTATTTTTGTCATGTTCCCCGATTTCACTTCTACAAGCACGTATCTTCCTAAAGAATCGCAGGTAGCATTTTCATCCCTGATAACTCTGGTTCCTAGGATTCTGTATAATAAATTAAAATTACCTGCAGCTATCCCATTTTCTTCGCACAATGAATCAAAATTTTTATCTGCATTTAAGACCATATCATCTGCGAAACGCAGAGTCCCGTTGAAATCTACATCAAGCTTTCTTGGGTCATTTCTAAAATAAAAATTATAATCAGCATTTTTTTCTGATGGTGTTGAAATAACCGCGTTTTTCCCATCGGTTTTTACAGGCAGGCTTGTCCTGTATGTCACCAGGCAAGGAGGCCCCGCGTCACAGAATCTTACTATTTCAAAATCAACCCCCCTGTATTCGAACCTGCTCAAGGAATTTGATATGATTACAAACAAAAAAATCCCTATGAGAAGGATGCCAATTCCTATCAGTATGTTTCTCAGAATTTTTTTCTGCGCCTTTGCTTCTTCCTCTTTGCTAATCCCCTCTTTATCTTTAGTCTCTTTTTTAATAACTTCTTTTCTTCTTCTTTTTGCCATTGTCTTTATCTGATTCCGAATGTTTTGAACAAGAACTGGTCAGCGAGTGCAGTCAACTCTTCTTTCTGACCTTCAATGAAGACACAGTTATTCTCCTGTCTTATGCTACTTGTATTACTCTCTTTTATTATTATAAAGTTATCGCTGCAGGTTTTTACAGGCAAATCTTCTCCTGACTCGCAAATAACATCTTCAGGGCATGCCCTCTGCACCCTTTGCGCTAATTGTCCAATATTTACAGCTATCTCTATTTCTGCTCCTTCGTCTTCAGAATAGACATAGGCGGGTTTTCCCTGATAATTGCCGAAATCCTTGATTCCAGAGCCGATGTTCGGAACCTGCTGCGGTGTGTACTTAAAAACAAAATTCCCCAAGACCCACAAGCCATTCTGGTTGACAAACTTGAAGCCATTGTATTCCACCTCGTTTCCTGAAATTTGGTCAGAAGGGGCATTTCCAACGCCGCTCTGAAGCGCAAATCCTATCGTGCTTGCAACCATTACAAAAGCCAGAGAAACTCCGAGAATTATCTGGTTTCTCTTTTTCCTCTCCGCCTCGTCTTCGGCAGAAACTATTTTTCTCATTATCATTCATGTAAAAAGATGTTTAAAAGTTTAATTGATGTTTTTAATTGATATTAATAGCCAATAATAATTGTCAATGATTTAAAATCAATCGCTGTTTTTTCTATTAAAGTATTTCCCTGTTCTATAACAAAAAACAAAATCTCTTCTCACAATAGAATCTGGCTTCCGCCAGGAGTCAAAAAAAAGAAAAAATAAAAAAAGAAAAAAAAGTTTTTTTGGATTTAGGATACTACAAGGGTTGCCTGTGTTGCAGATGTACCTTTGTACTCTTTGCCCGTGTCAACTGCCTGTGTTCTCAAGTAGGTTGCAGCATTTGTCGTATCTGCAGCCTCCCATCCAGCGACAAGAAGTGCCATTCTGGTTGTTACGCTTGAAGAAGCATATCCCTTTATCAGGAACTGTCCTGCTCCAACGCCTGTTGCAGTTGTCCATGCAGACCCGCAATAAGCTCCACCGACTAGCGAGGCAGCAGCTGAATTAATACAGCTTCCACCAACAACTACCAGGTTCTTTGAACTGACTGAGCTTACTTCTGAATCTGTAACAAGGACATCTCCAAGGGCTCCTCCTCCGCCAACACTGACGCTAGGTGCCGCGATATAGACATCGGCCTTTACTTCTTCACCATGGTACATCAGCTTGACGCTCTTTTGACCAGAGCTTGGCTGATCGTACAACATTTCTGTAGCCAAAGCAGAGTAAGTAAAGTCCCTGAAAACATCTGTGTCGCCAATTTCTGTAGATGTAGCATCGGTGTTTGATGTTCCTACAGCATTTACCTGTGGCTGTGCAGTTGAACCAGAATCCCATCCAACTGTTAAGTTGATCCAGTCTCCAGCTGCGCTGCCTATAACTCCAAGATTTTCATCTTTATCTTCCTCTCTCATTACGAGATGGAAAGATACATTGGTGTGTCCTGTGGTACCAGTTGCACCTGTAAAGTTAACTATACCCTCTGCAGCGCTGTTGTTTGCTCCCTCGAAAGGCAACTGAACTCTCAAACCCTCTTTTGAATAAAGGGAGTTAAAGTTCACATTAGCATTTGTGCTGCCTACTAATACACTATGGGCTGTTCTTGTAATCGTATATACAGTTAGGTCCACATTTCCTATGCTGAAAGTATCTCCTGCCTGAGCTCCATCTTTGAATTTCGTCCAAACACCATCTTTCAGGTATTCGAAATCTGTCTCATTGACAGTATCAAGCACGAAGTTATTAGCTCTCATAAGGTAAGACACTCCTTCTGTAGTATCATTCCATGATGCAACGAACCAGTCATCTGTGTCTGAATCAAAGGTTATGTTGCTTCCGGTTACAGCTGTTATAAGCCTGCTGTTAGCATCTTTACCTATACCTACAAAACTTCCGGCAGTAGTTCCATACAAGAAAGGTATGTCTGCTTCTGTATCTTTCAACGGGAAATTCGTAAGTTCGGCATGAAGACTTCCTCCTCTTTCAACTTCTATGGTCTCCACAGCAGGATATGTCAATCCTCCGTAGGATAGCTTGATTGCACCAAATCCAGGCATTGTCTCGCTTCTGGTTTCTGTGACGAACAAATCGTCATCAGCAGCCCAGGCAAGTTGGATGTCTGAAAGTGTTGCCGTGCTAGTGTTTGTTATTGTTGCGCTAAGCCCAGAAACAACATCGTCGTTTATCTCGATGTCTGATCCACTTGTAAGCTTGAGCTTACCCGATCCAATGCTGAACTCAACACTGCTCACAGTATTTTCTTTGGAGTTAAACAAGATATCTTTGATACCTACATAACTTCCATCAGAAAGCTTCTGTGTATCTCCTTCTGAAAGGCTGTTCGTTGTCTGACCGTCTATTGTAAGCTTTACCTCAGTAGAGCTTATGTATGTTACCTCAACAGAATGTCCTGCAACTGTGGCAGTTGTGCCCTCATCCACTACAGACTCTTCTGCAGAATCCAGCAGAGTCAATATTACATTTCCTCCGCTTGTGCTGTTGGAAAGAACATAGTATGTTTTTCCCATTATCATCAGGTCAGAAGTTGGTAAATCTTCTATCAATGGCTCATCGTTAAAGTCCAGTGTATATGTCAAAACAGTTGTTCCTGAAGGAATCCTGAATCCGATTGTAGGCTCATCTTCAGCATAGTCGTTGTCTTCAAACATTCCCAGCTGTAGATTTCCTCCAATCACAACTTTTTGTGTGAAGTCGAATTCATCGTTGTCATCATCCGTATATGATCCTTCAGCGAGAAGTTCTGGCAATTCATCATCATCTATGTCAGATGTGTAAACTGCTGTTATGTTGTCTCCCAAATGGAAAAAGGTAGAAGTTCTTTCAAGCTTGAAAGAGTCTCCGCCTGTGGCTGTAGAGCCACCTCCTGTCACAAATCCACTAAGGCTTTCTGCGATGTTTCCTGCAGCTGTCTGGTCTGAAAGTGCTGCCCCAGAACCATATACAATGGCCACGTTAGGCGAGCCTCCAACAACGAAAGGTGCTGGATAGTTTGCAGCAGCTGCGATTCCTGCAGTCATACCAAGCATTAAAGCGCTCGATGCAATTGCAGATATTTTTCTAAAATTTAATTTCATATTTCTCTCTTTTCAACCTCCTTTCAACTCTGTGAAGAGTTGTCAAGGACAACTTTCATCAACCCGATAGCAATAGGGTTAGCTACCGTGTCGTGAATATGATCTTTCTTAACCCCTATTAGAACACCCGTAGGTGTCGTCGGTGCACGGGGAAAAGCCAATTTTTCTTTAAAAAGCTTGCTGTCTGCCAACCCTTTCTTTCCCCCTAAACCCCTATTTTTATTGGTTTTACTTATAAAGCTTATGGTGTTACTATAATATAACTACAGTCTATCTGCTTTTCAGGAAACCAGCGAAAAGGAAGATTTATTAACATATATGGTTTTATCAGTAATATATATTATAAAATACCATATATACTCAAAAATCTAAAATGGCAGTCTCAAAGACCAGAGAGATTTCAATAATCCAGTCAGGAGGGGCTTTTTCCATATTGAGAAAAGGCTTTTTTCTTTCCAAGGAAGACTACGATTTTGAGGGCCTTTCAGCTCTGAGAAGGCTTCTCAGCAATGAAAAAGCAAGGCTTCTGCACGTTCTTAAAACCCAGAAGCCAGGCTCTATATATGACCTTGCAAAAAAACTGGGAAGAAACTTTAAAACAGTCAACGATGACATAAAGCTTCTGGAAAGATTCGGCTTTATAGAGCTGATAGAGGAAAAAACAAAGAACAGAAAAAGGCACAAGCCGGAACTGGTTATAGATTCTCTGACAATAAACCTGAAAATCTAGAATTTATTTTAAGCTATCAAGCCCTGATATCCTCTTATCATATTATTTGACAACTTTTTACCCAGAATATCTGTTTTAGGATGCTAAAACTAATCTAGTAATACAAGTTAAATGAAACCCTTATTGGAATTCCTTTTGGAAGGAGTTGCTGCGCTCCTTTAGAGCTGCTCGTAATGTTTCCTTCCCTGATGGAAAGAATATTTTCTTCCTCTGAGAAAATCTCCAGCTTATAGCCCTTCACGGGAAAGTCTTCTCCGACCTGCCAGCTTTCTTCAAGTATGCCTTTTAGGGTTTCATTTAAAACAGCACACGCTTCCTCACCATTTTCGCACTCTTCTTCCCCGTAACACGAAAAAACCAGATCCTGGACAGGAAGCAACTCACCGTTGTCTGAACAGCTGCTCGTGTAATACAGGCTGGACTGCAAGAAGCTCTCTGATTCGTAACTCTCTGTCTCTGCCCTGTCTGAGAGCGAGAAAACCAGGAAGAAAATTAGGATTATAGAGACAATTATCACTATGACTGCAAACCCCACAATCTCTTCCTGTGCTCTCTTATTTTTCTTTGTTATTTTACTTACCATAGTCCACCATCCGCCCCATCACCTTCCACCAAGCACCAATGATTT
Organism: Candidatus Nanoarchaeia archaeon; assembly: GCA_035282925.1. GTDB lineage: Archaea > Nanobdellota > Nanobdellia > Pacearchaeales > GW2011-AR1 > ASMP01. The sequence continues at coordinate 4,735 of DATEUW010000028.1, read as the reverse complement.
TATCAATTAACATTTTTCTCTCTTTTATTTTAATCCCCATAGGTAATAATTATCCTCCCGAGCTCGCATTTGTCATAGATGAAAGTTCCCTGCTCCTTCCTGCAAAGGGATACAAAGTTGGAAACTCCTGTCCCTTTTTCAGAATCCAGGATAGTTATTCTGTCGCATGCAGGATAATTCTCAAGGCTGCATTCTGTCCCTGTTCCTGCAGGATAAATCCGCCTGATTTCTATTCCATCAACTCCCCAAAATCCAGAGTAGTTCTGCAATCTAAAGGTCAATGCCATCACCTTGTCTGTGTCTATGCAGTTGCTCCTGGCTGTGCCGAAAGCATTCCCGCAGGAAAATTCAGGAGAATCTGCAAGCTTGGATGCCAGCAAAAGCGCGTTCCTCTCCTCCAGCAATTCCGCAGTGCCCCGCAGGCTTGAAAACCTTATCACGAGTATGAACATCCCGGCCACGACAAGAAACAGGGTAACAGCTATCAGCATGAATGCCATCTGCTGTATCTTTACCTGTCCAGATTTATCATTTATCATTTTTTATATTCTGATAAGCCCAATTTCATAATAATTTATTTTTCTATTAACATTCATTTTATTACTCCCTGCAGCAATTTTTTATTTAACATTTTTCACCAAAGCTCACAATAAGCATTTTCATTTTCATCTTCAGCATCATCTGCAGCCGCCTTTACAATAATTAAATCAGCCGAGTTGTTCAGAGAAAATGCAGAGCCTGCGAGGTCCAAAAGATTGACTTCCAGAGGGCATCCTCTTCCAAAGAGGATGGTTTCTTTGTCATTGTAAATAAGAGCCAGATTGTTCAGCCTTTTCATTAGCCTCTGAACCTGGCACTCGTAAATTTCTTTTTCAGCGAAGACAGCCCCGTACATGAGAGAATCCCCTTCAAAATAAACCATGGAGCCGTCTTTTTCAACTGTTTTGTCGTTAGTATCCACGACAATATTGCAGTCTTCTCCTTCACTATCAAAACAAACCTTTATGCTGTCTGAAGGGCAGTTTTCCGTGAAAAGATTTCCCTGGCTTAAACTCGTCAGCTCTTCCCGGATTTCTTCAGGAGCATCAATGAAGCAGTAACTTTCCTCTGAAGAGGTCAGAAAAATCAAATCCGCCACCTTGAAAGGAAACTCGAAAGGCTTTGAAAAAAGATAAAAATTCTTTCCCTGAACGCTTTTGTTTGAAAATATGTACTTGTTGTGAGCCAGAGAGCCGATGCCTGTGGCTGCAAATTCCCCCCTTATTTTTTGTGAAACAGCCACTTCCTGCTCCCCGAAAACTCCAAAACTTTCACATCTGTTGATAATTCTGGATTCTACAGGCAAGGTTAACAGCGTTGTTTTTTCCTCACCGAATCCTGTCTCCAGCGGATTCAGAAGAACAGCTATCTCTTTCCCTGTTTCTGCCCCTGAAACACTTTCCTCTGTTTTTATCAGTTTCACAGAGGCATAAATTGCAAGGAACAAGATTATGGCCCCGATTATTATTGCAAAGAGCCATGCGAAAGATATCTGGATAAACCCTCTTTTGTTTAAATTTAATCTTTTAATATGAAAGCCAGAATAAACTCCTGTTATTTTATTACCCTCTTTTTTATTTAACATTTTATCAATCTTACTGTTATTCTCTTGTCACAGTGACCAGCGCCTCACCAAAATCTTTTTTTAAAATCAGAGACACTCTGCCGTCGCTGGTTTTTATGCAGAGAGGATTCTCTTCGCTTGTCGTTTCCGTTATATCCATATGGCTTATCTCCTTGGATTCAAATCCCGTGAATTTCACAGGATAAAACACAAGATTCTCTCTCCCGTAATCTGCCCTTTTTAGCTCAGGATAAAAAATGGAATTCTCGCCCTTGGCATCAGACAAAAAATCCACAAAGCAGACGAAATCAGCTCTGGACGGAACAACATATTCCCTCTGCTCTGAACTCTGGGAGCTTTTCCATATCCTGTCTATATCTCCCTGTATTTGGTCAAAGAATCTCCCGGCTTTTGCAGAATCCTGAAACGCGAGAAAGGTTTTTATTCCATAAAAGGCAAATGCAAGAAACACGACAATAAGTATTATCGAGAAAATCATCCCGAAAGACAGCTGCATCTGGCCTATGGTTTTGCCAGGTATGCAAGAAGCGCCTCTTTTTCCCATCAGCGAAAAAGCCAAAATAAGTTTATTAATTTAATGTTAATTTCTTATGAAATCGTAAACCCTGAAAAAGAAAGTTTTTTAAAGAAAAATGCACTGCCAAAAACATGGCTCTTGAAAGAATAGTACATGGTATTGGAAACCTGACAAGAAAAGCGATTGTTAATGGTCTCGTGGGATTAACTGCTTTGGGCGCAGGCTCCATGCCGGCTTATGCACAGCAAGATGCAAAGTATGCTCCTGCTGAAAATGTGGTTTATGTTCACTGCACAGAGCAAAAAACTAGGACAAATAATTCTCCCCCGCCGGCACTTTGGAGTTTTCTTGGATTGATGGGAAGATTTCATGGCAACCCTAATGTCCAGAAACTTGGGGCAGCTGCTTCTCTTGCAGGACAGAGGGGACACCAGAAAGAAGTTGCCAGAGAAGAAAGAGCTGAAGTAAATGTAAGCCAAGGACAAATACAAACGAGATACGAGCCTGCTGCGGGATGCACATGGGTAAATCCGGAAAGCCCTTATCCTGATTTGGCAGTAAGAAAAGCCCTTGGGCGGGTTTTCGCAGCAAACTATTGGAAGGACCTGAATATGGATACTCATTGGGATGCCAATGAATTTATGGGAATAAAAAACAAATTTCCCGGCGATGGCAATGAGCCTGTAACTTTATTTCTCTATAACCCGACACAACAGCAGAGAATCAGCAAAAATGAAATAAGATTGGACATAATCGGCCCTTCTGGAGAAAGGGTTGATGGATTTTTTTGGGAGAAAAAAAACACCAACTCCTATGGTTTCGGATATGGTGTATTGGCCAGGCATCTGTTAGAGCGTGGTGGTAAAGGAATCTATATAGCTTCATGGAGTTCAGGCGGAATGGTTGAAATGATGAAGTTTGAGATTCAATCTGATGATGCAAGCGATTGTGTAGGACTAGCTCCCTGCATACCTCCAGATAAGACAGAAAAGAAGCAGGAAGAGATTAAAGATTAAACTGGAATATATTTTTAATAATAAATTTTTAGTGAATTAACTTAATAATAATTGCGCACAGGTTTTATTGTATTAAAACGTTTATTGGTTTTCTCCCATAAAACTATTAAAAACTATTTTCCGACAGGCCTGGCAATTATGCTGCATTCGTTAGGAAGCGGCTGGTTTCCGAATTCGTCCTTGCATTTTATGTAGAAAGTCCTGTCAATGTCCCAGGATATCTGATGCTTGTTGTTCTCTAGGGACTGCATGGCAATTCCGTCCTCAAACAGATAGTTGCAGGCATTGTCTGTGGAAATGCTGTAGACGCAGCTCGCTTCTTCATTGGTTATTATCTTCAAGAAATTCTCTTCCTTGAAAACCCTTACAACTATAGGCGCCTCGTTATCAGACTCAACATTAAAGTTTATCACCTTGTTGTCGGCATTGCCTCCGAGGTCAATGCACCTGATATAGAAAGTGTAGCTGCCCTCTGTGAGGAAAAGGTCCTGTGAATGCCTGTTTGTTTTTCCTGTATCGAAAAAGTCTATGAAGCTGCCTTCTATTCCCGTCTGGCTGTAAGAGCATATTGCTTCTCCATCCTTGTATCCTCCGAAAGTCTCTGCTTCTACTGTGACTTTTATGACATCTGTGGAGTCTTTTACCGTCGTATCATTTGGTTCGATGGAAGTTATTGCCAAAGGTCTTGTTCCTACAAGAGTGAATTTGTAGGATTCTGCGTTTGTGTTTCTGTCGCTTTCATCTCGCGTTCCTGCAAGCTGAGGCTGGTCTTTGCATCTGAAAAAAAAGTCATTGTCCTCTCCGTTCTTTAAACCTGTAAGAGTTGTAAGGCAGGGATAAACAAGCCTTGTGTTCACCACAATTCCCTGAAGAACATTTGTCACGCACGACATGTTGTTCGGCATGTTGTCGTAGTCCTGGTCTAGCTGGCTCCATCTGCACTCTGCGGGCTCATTCACATAGACAGAAAGATTTGCAGATGCCTGATTATAGGCTATTGGGGCTCCGTTAAGTATGCTTGTTAAGACTATCAAAGGAGGAGTTGTGTCTGGTCCTGGGTTAACGCAGAAATTGAAAACGAAGTTTGGAGTGTTTGCATTTCCATTGGCATCCTGGCATCTCACAAAAAGATTGTATATTCCGTTGTTCTGGATAGTGATGTTCTGCGCTGCAGCGGCTGCAGCAACAGCTGCCGGGCTTGGAAGAGACATCTGCTGGCTATGGTTGTACTTGCTTGTTGAGCTTCCTCCGAACCAGAAACTCATATTATCGAAGCCAGGCTTGTTTACAGGATCAATCCTGCATTTTGCAGCCTCGTCCAAAGTAACCCCGAACTCCAATGGGGTGAAAGCTTCAACGCATCCATTGGTATTATTTTCAGGGACAATCTTCACTCCCCTGTCTGGAGGAGATATTACATTGTTGGGAACATAAACATAACCGTCAGTAAGAACATCTTCCCATGGCTCTATTACAGGGGGCTTCACATCATTAGGATTTACCCAGACGCAAAGCTCCTCTGTTGTTCCAGGATTCACAAGGTCGCAAGCCTGCCCCAGAGCCTTGCACCTGTACTCG
>DATEUW010000027.1:0-3246 GCA_035282925.1 Candidatus Nanoarchaeia archaeon | reverse complement strand
AACTTCCCAAAGCTCTGTATCTTTTCCATAACAATGTTTAAACCATAGTTTTCTGTAATGAAACGGGGGATAATCACCATTAGAAACAACCAAATCAACTTTCTTTTTTTTGATTATTTTTTCGAATTTCTTAGGAAATTTCCCATGAAAATCTCCAATCGCCAAAATTCTCATGGTGATATTTGGAAGGAAAGGTTTATAAAAAGATTGTTTAAGGAGGTTATATGGCAAACTTATCACCTATGAAATTTAAAGATGTAAGATTAAAAGATATTGATGAAAGAATAAGGGACATAGTTATTACTATGAACCAATTCCCTTTTTTAGAAACTACGGAATCTTGTCAAGGGCACCCTTTTTATGATGGGCAATTTAGAAGAGGACGATATAGTGTTGGTTATGTGATGGGACACGGAGATGGACCAAAATTTAAAATCTTTTCAGAAAGGCTAGAAAAATTTATAGAGGAATATAATAAAAATAGAGGGACACAATTTGGCCTTCCTTGGAACGGAAGAAGTGACTTTCAAAATGGTTTTTTCTGGCTCGGATTATATCCCAGAAAAAGAGAGAATTTATCAGAAAGCCTCATGACAAACACATTATATTTACAAGTAAGAAATAAAGCGGAATTAATGAGAATAGACAGGGAAATGGCTAGTTCTTGGAGAGAATTATACAATTTTTTAAATAGTTATCGACATTAATTTTTAAGGGCTATACCTCGTCATTGTCCTTGGGAAGGCAATTGCATCCTTTATTGTTTCTAGGCCGCATATCCATGAAATCACACGCTCAACGCCCATTCCATATCCTCCATGAGGAACAGAGCCGTATCTTCTTGTATCGAAGTAAAATTCATACTTGCTTGGGTCTTCACCCTGGGCTTTGAGATTTTTCTTCAGCTTTTCAATGTCTTCCTCTCTCTGGCTTCCTCCGACAAGCTCCCCGTAGCCTTCAGGAGCTATCATGTCAAAACCAAAGACAGCTTCTTTTCCTTTTTCTCTGTTTGGCACTTCTTTCATGTAAAAAGCCTTTACAACTTTCGGATAATGCCTCACTATTATTGGAGTATCATAAAGCTCTGAAAGCTTATCCTCTTCAATTGTTCGAAGGTCCTTGCCCCAGGAAACGCTGATTTTCTTTTTTTCCTTCAGAAGCTTCAGGGCATCGTCATAAGTTATTCTCGGGAATTTTTTCCTTAGCGTTGGCTCCAGCTTTTTCCAGTCTCTTCCGAGAATTTCCAGCTCTGGCTTTCTTTCCTGCAGAACTTTTTCAACTATGTGTTTAATCATTTGCTCTGCATCATCTTGCAAATAATCAAAATTCTCCCATGCGACTTCCATTTCTGCATGCCAGTATTCAGTCAAATGCCTAGATGTTTTGCTTTTCTCTGCCCTGAAACTCGGCTGTATCGTGAATATTTTCTCCAGGGAAAAAATTCCTGCTTCTGCATGAAGCTGCCATGTCTGGCTTAGATAAAGTTTTTTTCCAAAATAATCCACAGGAAAAAGAGTTGCCCCGCCTTCTGCCTGCATTCCAAGCAACGTCGGAGAATGATATTCGTAAAATTCTTTTTTGTGCCAGTGTTCCCTCATAGCACGAAGAACTGTGTCCCTAATTTTCATAATCGCATTCATCTTCCTGCTTCTAAGCCAAAGGTGTCTTCTGTCTCCAAGAAGTTCTTCATTCAAACTCTTATTGATTGGGAACTTGTCGCTTAGGCCAACAATATTAACTTTGTCTGCTTCTATTTCATAGCCAGTCGGAGCTCTTGGATCTTTTTTTATAGTCCCATGAATTTCTAAACTTGCTTCTACCTGTAATTTATCAATATCTGGCCATTGTTTTGCAAAATTCTGTTTCTTAAAAACGCATTGAATTATGTCAGAGGAATCACGCAAAATAAGAAACTTGAATTCATTGCTTCCTCTCTCACGATAAACCCAGCCGCGCACAGCTACTTTTCCCTTGCTCTGCTTCATCGCTTCTGAAATTGAAATGAATTTTTCTGTCATTTTTTGTTTTAAGGCGTCAGTCTGTTAGGATCTCTAGCAAACAAAACAGCCTCCCTTATATTTTCTAAGCCTAAAAGAACCATAGTTATTCTTTCTATTCCTAAAGCAAAACCACCGTGAGTTGGAACACCATATCTAAAAAATTTGGTAAACCATTCGACAGACTTCAAAGGAATACCTTTTTCATTAACATTTTTCATTAACTTATGATAGCGGTGTTCTCTTTGACCGCCTGAAGACATTTCCATGCCCTTGTAATAAAGGTCTGTGCTTCTCGCATATTTCTCATTTTCATCACAATAAACATAAAATGGTTTTTTTGCAAATGGGAATCTATTAAGAAAGTAAAATTCAGTTCCAGGATATTTTTTTTGAACATGCTCCCATAATAATTTTTCAGCGTCAGTATCAAGGTCCTCGCCTTGCTTAATCTTTTTTCCCATTTTTGCAAGAATGTTATAAACCTCAGGGAAATTAATTTCTGGAAATGGCGCTTTAGGAACTTTTAATTTAACTCCAAGAAGTTTTAATTCCATTTCACATTCTTTGTTTACTTTTTCAAAGGCAGAGAGAATTACTTGTTCTTCAACTCTCATAACATCCCTTTCAGATTCTATAAAAGCCATCTCAGCAGCGCAAGTTCTGTGTTCTGTTAGGTGTTTCACTGTATTACTTTTTTCAGCCCTCCAACTTGGGCCAATATCATAAATCTTTTCTATGCCTCCAGCAACAGTCAGCTGTCTATGAAGTTGGGGGTCTTGTCTTAAATAAGCCTTTGTCTCAAAATATTTTACCTCAAAAACCTCACTTCCGGATTCTGATGCTGCGCCCATTAAAGATGGTGTAAAAACCTGTAAGAATCCATTTTCATTAAGGTATTCCTGCATTCCTTCTACTAATTTAGCCTGAATTTTGAATATCGCATGAGACCTAGGTGTTCTCAAACTTAAGGACCTCCAGTCAAGTCTCGTTGGCAGCTCTGCCTTTGTTCCTTTCTCATTAACCTGCATAGGAAGCTCTTCTGCTTTTGAAAGAACTTTTAATGATGAAACTTCTACTTCAATATCTTTTCTTGCAAGCTCTGCTTTGACATCTGCTTTCTTGACTTTTCCCTGAATTTCTATGACACTTTCCAGGCTAAGGTTGCCCAATAAAGATTTATCCTTAACAACACACTGCACAATTCCTGAAAAATCTCTGAGAAGCAAAAAAGCCATATTTGAGAGGT
>DATEUW010000026.1:0-41983 GCA_035282925.1 Candidatus Nanoarchaeia archaeon | reverse complement strand
TATGTATCATTAAATCAGCCAAATACCGTTCCTTTGAACCAGCTTTCCATCTACATAAATTTCTCCTCCAGGGAATTCTGATAAATTTTTTTCATCTTTTCTTAAATCACAAACTAAATCCCAATGTATGTCTGATTTGTTAAAACCGCCCCCGCTGCTTAATGGATGCGTATCAAAACTCTGGCCCAATGCCAGGTGAATTGTCCCGCCTATTTTTTCATCAAAGAGAGTTTCAAGAATAGCTCTTTTGATTCCATAATTGCACCCAATGCCAAACTCTCCCAATCTCCTTGCTCCCCGTAGCATCAAAGTTTCTTGTAGGCCTCTTTGGTTTTTTCTTGCTGAAAATCCAGAAACAGCACCATTTCGGAATTCCAGCCTGATTCCTTCCAAAACACCAAAGCCCTCTCTTTTTGAAGGTATTTGGAAATAAACATGGCCATTTACAGAGTCCTCTACAGGTCCGTAAAAAAATTCTCCATCAGGCATGTTGTGTTTTCCATCACAAATTTCTCCGCCTCTCCCCTCCAAGCTCAGGCGCAAATCAGTTAATCCCGGAACAAGCAAACGAACATCTTTTGCTCCATCAAATATATTTTTAAGTCTTTTCATGCTTTCACCAACATTAGTCCAGTCATTGCCTATTGTGGCAGAATAAACAAAATCTGTATAATCCTCAGGACTCATGCCTGCTGTTTCTGCATCCTCTTCGCATGGAAATCCGACAATGTTCCATCTGACTTCATAACTGCTATGCGGACCTGGACGATAAAGAACTTTTTTATATGGTGCTATGACTGCTTTATCGAAATTTGCCACTTTTGCTTCGGCATCTTCAATTCCCGCAGCGTAATCAGGATTGCTAACACAACGAATATATATTCTTGTGTTGCACCAGGATGCTAAGTCTTTTCTTCTCTCCAATTCTTCTCCCAGCTCTTTTGGGTCGCTTCTTTCAACAAGTCCTCTAAGTGTTACAGGATCAAAAGTCATTGAGTCATATCTTACTTCAGCACCTTTTTCTCTTGCTTTTCTTCCGAGAAGTCCGGCATAATGGCCATACTTTGGATCAAACTGAACTATTAACCTATCTCTTTCTGCAATTTTTATAGAATAATCTAATACCAAATCTGCTAATTGTTCTGCTCTATTATCCATTTACTGACATTATAATCTTCTTTTAAAAAGATTATGGTAATTTAGAATTTTACTCCCATTAAACATTTTTAAACTATCTTAACTTCCATTTTTCGAAAATGGAAGTTTGTACAGTCGGAGGATTTGAGGAAGTAGGAAGAAACATGACTGCTGTAAAAATCGGAAACGATGTGTTTATCTTTGATGCTGGAATGTATCTTCCCCCTGTAATAGAAATACAGGAAACAGAACCGCAAGTTCCGGGTCAATCTTATACCGAACAAAAACTGAGGAAAATAGGGGCTATCGCAGATGATCTTGTTTTGGATAAACTTGGATGGAGAGATAAAGTCAGGGCAATAATTATCGGCCACGCCCATTTTGACCATATCGGAGGCCTTCCATACATAACACACAGATATCCCCAGGCACAGATAATTGCAACGCCCTTTACGATGGCATTTTTCAATACTCTTCTGGAAGATAACAAATTAATTTCTAAAAACAAGCAAACTATTCTCAGAGGAAACTCTTCGATGAAAATAAATGGCTCAAGCCAGGAATATACCCTTGAATTCATTCATGTCACTCATTCAACACTCCAGTGCGTGCTTTGTGCCCTGCATTCAAGCGAGGGAACATTCTTCTATGCTTTAGATTACAAATTTGATAATTATCCTGTAATGGAGCCGGTTACAGATTACAAAAGACTTAGGGAAATAGGGAGAAAAGGTGTGAAAGTCCTCGTAATAGAAGCCTTATATTCCGGATCAGAAAGAAGAACTCCCAGTGAAAGAATAGCAAGAAACATGGTTGAAGATGCCTTTTCAAGAATAAGAAAAACAGACTCCGCAATTTTTATTGCAACTTTCTCCTCACATATCGCAAGGCTGAAGAGCATAGTGGACTTCGGGAAAAGAACAGGCAGGCGGATAGTATTTCTTGGAAGAAGCCTTAATAAGTATGTAAACTGTGCAATAAAAGTAAATGAATGCCCATTCAAAAAGGATATAATGATGCTTAAGTACAGAAGACAGGTTGATGGCTTTCTTAAAAAGTTAGATAAAGAAAGAGGAAGATATTTGATTGTTTGTACAGGACACCAGGCAGAACCGGGTTCTGTACTTGATAGGGTTGTGAATGATGAGACGCCTTTCAAGTTTAGGCCAGATGATAATGTTCTCTTTTCCTCAAGCGTAATTCCGGCAGAAGTAAATATATATGCAAGAGAAAAAATGGACAGAAAATTAATGAGGAAAGGAGTAAGAATCCAGACAGACGTTCATGTCTCTGGCCATGCAGGAAGAGAGGACATGAGGGATTTGATAGAAATGTTAAGACCAAAACACGTCATTCCAGCTCATGGAACCCTTCAGCTGGAAACTCCTTTGATTGAACTTGCAAAAGAGCTTGGATATAAATTCGGCGAAACTTCCCATTTATCCCCCAATGGAAAAGTTCTGAAGTTTTGATTGAATTATAATGAAAGTACTTTTTATTTGCAGAGCTAATGTAGGCAGAAGTCAAATGGCTGAAGCTTTATTTAATAAATATTCAAAAAATCATAAGGCAAAAAGTGCCGGAACACATGTTGAAGAAAAAGAAGGCCATACCATAGGGGAAAAAGAAACAGCTAATTTTGTATGTGAGGTAATGAATGAAGAGGGGATTGATGTTAGAAAAAACAAAAGAAAACAATTAACTCCAAAAATGGTTGAGGAAGCCAATAAAGTTGTTATTATTACAGATAAAAAAGATTGGCCGGATTATTTAAAAAAAAGCGATAAGGTAATTTACTGGAATTTACAAGATGCAAAAGATACAGATTATGATTTTCATATAAAAACCAGAGACTGGATAAAGAAAAGAGTTAGGAAATTATTAAAAGAAATAGAGCAATAAAACTATTTTCTTATCTAACAAAGATATACAACATTTTTAAACCAAAACTCCTTTTATCCAACATGGCAAAAGAGGAGATTGTCGAGGGATTGAGGCAGGCTGTTTCCAAAGGAGAGCCCCTGGAAAAGGCGACCGCCAGTTTTTTTAATGCAGGTTATTCAAAAGGAGACATCGAAGAGGCTGCCCGTGTTTTGCAGGCGCCCAACATCTTTCAGCAGCAATTTCAGCAACCGATGCAGAAAATTCCCTTCGCACAACCAGCTCCGATATCAGCTGCCCAGAGGGTTTCAGATTACGGAAAGCCCCCAAGCAGGACAACAGCGACAATAACAATCGTGCTCTTCTCCCTTCTCCTTCTTTTACTGGGAATTCTGGCTGCCGTGATTCTCTTCAAGGACGAGCTCTCCGGCTTTTTCAGCAGTATTTTAGGTATTTTACAGCGATATTAAATCCTGACAAATAAAATATAATGATAAAAATCAAAATAAATTCCAAGCTGATGTAAAATTGATGACTTAACCACAATCAATTTTATATAGTTCTTGTATGCTGTAGATTTAATAAAAAATGGTGAAATTTGCTCATGACGCGAATTTTATTCGCGGAGATCAAACAATAAAATGGTAAAGTTTGCTCATATAGCTGACGTGCATCTCGGTGGCTGGAAGCAACAGCCGCTGCAGGACCTGAATCTCGAATCCTTCAAAAAGGTTGTTGAAACCTGCATCCGCGAGAAAGTAGAATTTGCAGTTATCGCAGGCGATTTGTTCGACGCAGCTTTTCCTCCAATAGATGTTCTTAAGGAGACTTTTGCGGAATTCAGGAAACTGAAGGAAGCAGGAATCCCTTGCTTTCTGATTGCGGGAAGCCACGACTATTCTGTTTCAGGAAAAACCTTCCTCGATGTCCTGGAGAAGGCAGGCTTTTGCAAGAATGTCGCTGTATTTGAGGATAAAAACGGAAAAATAATGCTGCAGCCCACGATTCATAAAGGAGTCGCAATTTACGGATATCCCGGAAAAACTTCAAGCATGGAGATTGAAGATTTGCGGCGTGTTCAATTTAACGAAACTCCTGGCATGTTCAAGATTTTCATGCTTCACACAACGATAGACAAAGCCCGCGGAGATTTGCCCATAGATGCCCTTGAAACCTCCAAAATCCCCAAGGCAGATTATTATGCGCTCGGACACCTGCACATAGATTTTCAGTATGAAAATTTTGTCTATCCCGGCCCTGTTTTCCCGAATAATTTTCAGGAGCTGGAAGATCTGCACCACGGAAGATTCTACATCGTGGACACAGGGCTTGAAAAACCGTTGAAAAGAATAGATCTGAAGATAAGGGATGTGGTCTCTTTCGATATAGAGGTGAAAAACTCCCTGAGGGCAACAGAACAAATCCTCGGCGAACTTGAAAAAAAAGACCTGAAAGACAAGGTCGTTCTTCTGAGGATCCGCGGAATTCTGGAAAGCGGAAAACACTCAGACATAAAATTTTCCCAGATAGAGGCGCTGGCTGCAAAAAAAGGAGCTTATTTTCTGCTGCGAAACACCCATGACCTGAAGACGAAGGAAACAGGGCTTGAGATTGAAATCCAGGAAACAGAAAATATAGAGGAGGAATCCATAAAATCTTTCTCTGCACAAAATCCCTCGGCATACAACAAGCTCATTCCTCAGATAATGAACGCCCTGTCCACAGAGAAACAGGACGGAGAGACAACAGAAACATTTACCTCGAGGCTTTTGGATGAAACTAAAAAAATTTTTGTTGGCTGGTAGCTATGAGGCTCAAAAAGATAACCCTGAATAACATCAGAAGCTATGAAAGTCAGGAGATAAATTTCCCAGAGGGATCCACGCTTCTCTCAGGAGACATAGGCTCGGGAAAAACTTCCATACTTCTCGGGATAGAATTTGCTCTTTTTGGCCTGCAGCCGGGACAGAGAGGAGGCTCCCTGCTGCGAAACGGAACGAGCGAGGGCGGCGTTGTTCTTTATCTGGATATAGACGGCAGAGAGGTGATAATTGAAAGAAAAATGAAAAAGGGGAAAACAATTTCCCAGGATTATTGCTCAATAACAATTGCCGGAGAAAAAAAAGAGATGTCTGTCACAGAGCTGAAAGACAGGGTTTTGGAAATTCTCAGCTATCCCAAGGAATTCTCAAAGAAACAGAACATCCTTTACAAATTCACAGTCTACACACCGCAGGAAGAGATGAAGCAGATCATCCTTGAGGATCCTGAAACGAGAATCAATGCGCTGAGGCACGTCTTTGGAATAGACAGGTACAAGACAGTGATAGAGAATGCGGAAATAATCGCCTCAAGGATGCGCGAGGAAAAAAGGTTGAAAGAAGGTCAGATAGAAAATCTCGAAGAAGACCGCGCAATTCTTATTTCAAGGGAAGAGGAGCTGGAAGCCAAACACCACAACCTGGTTTCTGTGGAGAAAGAGCTTTTTCTGAGGGCAGAGGAAATGAAGCGCCGCCAGGAAGAAAGGGCTGCGGTTTTCCTGAAGATAGAGGAAAAAAATAAGCTGCAGCAGGAAATAGAAAAAACAAAGATCATCGTTTCCAATAAGAAGGAAACCCTCTTCGGCAATGAGAAGAATTCAGGGCAGCTGCAGGCCCAGATAAAAGAGCTGGAGAGCCTGGAATTCGATGAAACAAAAATTAAGGAGATGGAGCAGCAGATAAAATTCAGAAAAAAAGAAAAAGCAGAGATAGACGAGGAAAATCTGAAAGTCAGTTCCCAGATAAATTCCATGAACCTCAAGAACCAGGATAACAAATCCCTGAAAGAAAAACTGAGGCACATAGAGATATGCCCAACCTGCCTCCAAAACGTCGGCCCTGTCTATAAGAGCAACGTGATAAACAAGCTGGATTCTGAGACTTCTGAAAACCTGAAAAAAATAGAGGCTCTGACTCTTGAAAAAAGGAAAGTCCTGGAAAATATCCTTGAGATTGAAAACTGGCTTTCTGCCAAGGAAAAAGAGCTCTCAGACCTTAGGCTCCAAAAGATGAAATCCCAGGAAATAGATGCAAAAAGAGTAAGATTGCGGGAGACAGAAAAATCCAGTGAACTCTTAAAGAAAGACATAACCCTTCTAAGCCAGCATATCGAAGCCCTTACAAAAAGCATTTTCGAGCTCAAAAAATTTGAAAGCGTCCTGGAAATGAAAGAGAAGGATCTTAAAGAGGCCCTGAAGCAGGAAAGGATGGCGGAGATAAAAGTGGCTGAACTGAAAAAAGAAATAGAAGTTTTTTCCAGGCACATAGAAGAGCTCAGGATAAGGATAAAGAAGACAGAGGAGATAAGGGAAAAGCTGGAAAACATAACAAAACTGGAGGAATGGATTTCCGGGAATTTTATTTCGATGATTTCCTTCACAGAAAAAAACGTGATGGTGAGGCTGAAATCCCAGTTCTCAAGTCTTTTTGCCGAATGGTTTTCAATGCTGGTCTCAGATGTTTTTGATGTTGCTCTTGACGAGGAATTCACCCCTATAATACACCATCAGGATTATGAGATAGATTACGCCTATCTTTCAGGAGGTGAGCGTACAGCAATAGCTCTTGCTTACCGCCTCTCACTAAACCAGGTGGTCAACTCTCTTCTCAGCAGGATAAAAACCCGCGATATAGTAATTCTCGACGAGCCGACAGACGGATTTTCAGAGCAGCAGCTCGACAAAATGAGGGATGTTTTGCGTCAGCTGGAGGTCAAGCAGCTGATAATTGTGAGCCACGAACCCAAAATAGAAAACTTTGTCGAGAACGTGATAAGGTTCAGGAAAGAGCACGGGGTTTCAAAAATGATTGAAGAGAAGCTAATTTAAATTTTAATTGCAGAACTCCTCTATGAAATATTTTGGGCTCAATTCCTCTTTTGTTGCGTTTTCTATGAGTTTGTCCCATCGATATTTTTTTCCAGGCATGAAAATTTTTTCTTTTAGATAATGTCCAACTCTTTTTTCTGCATAATCTGGATTTTTTGTATCTTCCTTTAAAATATTCTTGATAATGTAATGACCTAGCTGAGATGCGAGAATCTTCCCAAGAAGATAGTTGTGATAATAAACCGGCGCGATTGTAAAATGTATTTTTGAAGCCCAATCTGGTTTATCTCTGTAGAAATCGATCATCTGGTATCTTTTCACAAAATCCCACCAAATTTTGTTAAGGTCTTGTCTTGGATTTTTGTAAAGCTCCCTTTCAAAATAAAACATGACTTGCGCCCACTTCAAAAAAACCAATTCATCCAATCTCAATTGCCTTCTTAACATTTCACTGATTTTCTTAGATTCCTCATCACTTATCTCACAATATCTTTTCATGAATGCAATATTTTTTGAATTTCTCCCGAAAAAAAGTGCTATTGATTCTGTCACAAAAATATGTGTATTTTCCCTCAACAAAAAAGGAAGATTTTCATCACAGTTTTTGTCATAAACTGCATGTCCTAATTCATGAAGAGTTGTCTCCATCCAAGATTCATTATTCTTCAAGTTCTCTAGTATTCTAACATCTCCTTCCCTGTCAATATTTATACAGTAAGCGTGCTGGTTCTTCCCTGGTTTCTCATATAGATCGCTTTTATCCAAAATATCCCCCACATCCAAGCCAATTTCTGTGTAAAATTTTTTAGAAATCTCTAAGACATCTTTATTATAAAAATTGTTTAAGTTAGTCCCATAAATTTCTGGAGTTTCCTGAAAGAATAAGTCATGATAATGCCATGGTCTAAGATCATTTTTATTCAAACCAAAGCTTTTTGATAATGATTCATCTATTTCGCTTTTAGCTTCCTTAAAAGATTTTTCTGTAGATTTTTCAAGTTCAAGAAATATCTTCTCTACTTCTTCTTCCTTTTGCTCTGATAGCTCAAGGGACATTATAAAATAATTTTTAAATCCAAGGCTTCTTGCAAGCTCGTTTCTTAACTCAACCAGCTCGATCAATTCTTTTTCAACAACTTCTCCTTGTTTTTTGCTTGAATTCCATACTTTCTCACGTTTTTCAGAATCAGTTTCTTTTTTGAGAATCTCCTTTATATCGTTGTCTGTCAACTCTTTTCCATCCAAATCCGCCCTAAATGTATTAAAAATCTGCTCTATCTGTGTTGATTTCTTTGTTATTCTCTCTATTAAATTCAAATCTCCTTGGCAAGATAAGTATTCTTTGTACAAATTTTCAAGCTGCCTTTTTTCAATGAGATCTTCAGTAGTTTTTAAGAAATGCTTGACCTTTTCAAAGGTTTCTTTATTGTTAAAATACCTTTGCATGGCAATTGCATTTTTTTCATAAGTCTCGTAATCTTCTTTTTTTCCAGAAATCGAGGCTATCCAATAGGAAATGGCAGCACCATTAGCTAGTTTTTTTACTTCCTCGTTTTGCTCTTTTAAAAATTCTGATAACTCTTCCATTATTTCTTTAAAGTAAAACCCTTTAAATGAATTTCTATAAAAACCAGGGCAAAGTTTTCGAACGAAAACTTTATAAAACAGAGTTCATAACATTTTATAGGTTGATTCTGAGGTAATTATAGGATACACAGAGCAAAAAAGAAATAAAATGGAGATGGATAGTGAAATAAAAAAATCAATTCTGAAGACAGGGACCCTCACATTGGGGCTTGTTTGTAAGGATGGTATTGTCATAGCAGCAGATAGAAGGCAATCCTATGGTACACCTGATGGCGGCGTCTCTTATCTTGCAGGAAAGGCAAAAAAGATTATAGAAGTTAATGATAAAATTATTGTAACAACTGCCGGAAATGCCTCTGATACAAGAAAGTTTGCCTCTATTTTAAGAGCCGAATTAAAACTCGGTGAGCTTAGGGCTAAAAGTGAAGCATCTATAAGAAAGGCAGCAAATTTACTTTCCACTATGTTATATAATATTATAAGGCAGCCATCAATGATACCGGGAATAGCTCATTTTTTATTAGCAGGATATGATACTGAAGGAATACACCTGTATAATGCAATGCCCGATGGATATTTGGAAGAAATAGAAGATTATGTTGCAAGCGGTTCTGGGATTAGGCAAGCACATCCTATTCTTGATTCTGAATATAAAAAAGAAATTACAACTAAAGAAGGCGTGGATTTGGCAGTAAAATGCATCAGAGCCTCCTTAGGAAGAGAACCGGGTGTTGGAGAGGGGGTAAATGTTTATGTTGTTAAAAAAGGAAAAATAGAAGAAGTCCTGAGCAAGGAATTTTCAACAGATTTTAAGGAAAAATCAAAATAATCATCACATCCAAGCTTTTCTGATTTAGATAAAAATGACAGACATTCTGAAGCATATAACCGAGAAATTGCAGAGCAGGGTAACAGAGGCTAATTTTGAAGGCGCAAACATAGTTCTCTACACAGACAACGAGAATTTTTTCAGGGAAGGAGAAGGAAGGATAAAGGAGCTCGTTGATGAAATAAAAAAGAGGATAGAGCTAAGAGCTGACCAGAAAATCCTGCATGACCAGGAAAAAGTGAAAGAAGAGATAAATAAAATAGTTCCCGCAGAGGCCGAGATAACAAACATCATCTTTGATTCCCACAGAAGCATCGTTGTGATTGAAGCAAAAAGGCCTGGAATGGTGATAGGAAAGCAGGGAAGCGTCCTCAATGAAATAAAAAAGACAACTCTTTGGACTCCCCAGATTCAGAGGTCTCCAGCCATAAAAAGCCAGATTACCGAGAATATCCGTGAAGTCCTCTACGCAAACAACAACTACAGGAGAAAGTTCCTGAACTCTATAGGGGAAAAAATCTACAAGGGATGGAACCCTGAAAAAGTCGAGGAATGGGTTCGTTTGACTCTTCTCGGAAGCGCAAGAGAAGTCGGAAGAAGCTGCCTGCTTTTGCAGACTCCGAATTCAAAAGTTCTTCTTGATTGCGGGATAAACGTCGCTGGTCACGGAAAAGACAGGTTTCCTTATTTTGACATTCCTGAATTCGACATAAGACAGCTGGATGCTGTTATTCTCAGCCACGCTCACCTGGACCATGTTGGCCTGCTTCCTTATCTTTATAAGATGGGATACAAGGGGCCAGTTTACATGACCCACCCGACGATGGACCTGGCTGCGCTTCTCTGCCTGGATTTCATTGGCGTTGCCTACAAACAGGCTTCAGCTCCATTATACAGCTCCAAAGACATAAAGGAAATGGTAAAGCATACTGTTGTCCTGAATTTTAACGAGGTTACCGACATAGCCCCTGACATAAGAATCACCTTTTACAATTCCGGCCATGCACTCGGAAGCGCGATGGTGCACTTCAACATAGGAAACGGATTGCATAATTTCCTGTACAGCGCAGATTACAAATATGCAAGAACAAGGCTCCTCGATCCAGCTGTAACAACTTTCCCGAGAATAGAATCTGTGCTTACAGAGGCAACCTATGGTGCCAGGACAGACATCCTTCCTCCGAGGATAGAGTCTGAGGAAAAGATGTTGGAAATAATCAACAAAACAATCAACCGCGGTGGCAAGGTTCTGATTCCCGAGCTTGGCCTTGGGAGAGCGCAGGAAACAATGCTCATAATCGAGGATGCTATAAAAGAGGGCAAGATGAAAAGCATCCCTGTCTACATAGACGGGATGATATGGGATATAAATGCGATTCATACAGCTTATCCTGATTTTCTGAGCAATAATGTAAGAGCCTTAATCTTCCAGGATAAAAATCCCTTTGCTTCAGAAATATTTTCCCGTGTCGGAAGCCATCAGGAAAGAAGAAAGGTCATTGAAGGAGGCCCGTGCGTTGTTCTCGCAACTTCCGGAATGCTGGTCGGAGGAGCTTCTGTGGAATATCTCAGGGAATTTGCAGGAAATCCAAACAACTCAATAGTCTTTGTATGTTACCAGGGCGTGGGAAGCCTTGGAAGGCAGGTGCAGGAAGGCCTTAGAGAGACGAAGATGATGGTCGAAGGCCATGAGGAAGACGTCAAGATAAATATGGAAGTCAATACAATAGCCGGCTTGTCTGCGCATGCAGGAAGAAACGAGATAATCAGCTTTTTCAATAACATGAGGCCAAAACCGAAAAGAATAATGATAAATCACGGAGAAGTTTCCAAATGCCTGGACCTGGCTTCTGCACTCTACAAATTAAATCACGTAGAGACAAATGTTCCCAGAGTTTTGGAAACGTTGAGGCTGAGGTAAAATAAGACAGGATAACTTTTAATAAATAAGTCCTGATAATTAATTTACTAATTTATATTAAGACATATCGTCATAGAAAATTTTCATCACTAAAACTTTAAAAGCTATTTTTCACATTAAGTATAATGAAGCACAATCTAAAGATTACAGCTCTTCTCCTGGCGATGTTCATAGTAACCCAGCTGATAGGAATCTATGTAGTGAATTATTATTCTCCTGAAGACAAAATTCTTCCGTTTGGCCTTGACCCCCCCAAACCAAAAACAACTTCCGATTACACAAGTTTCTTTTCCGGGATAATCTTTGCGTTCGTAATCGCGGTACTTCTTCTCTTTCTCCTAACAAAGTTCAAATGGAAATTCATCTTAAAGGTCTGGTTTTTCATAGTTATTGTTCTGGCACTCTCCATATCTTTCATCGCAATTCTTCCTGTGGAGACAGCGCTTATAGCTCTTGCAATAGCAATCCCGCTTGCAATAATAAAAATGTCAGGAAAAAGCTTTCTTGTTCATAATTTCACAGAGCTCTTGATATATCCCGGAATTGCAGCTGTTTTTGTCCCATTGTTAAACATATGGACAATAATCGCCCTCCTGATTCTGATATCTGTGTATGACATCTGGGCTGTCTGGCATTCAGGAATCATGCAGAAAATGGCAAAATACCAGATACACACACTCAAGGTATTTTCAGGGTTTTTTGTCCCGTACTTCTCAAAAAAAGTAAAGCAGCAAATAAGCAAATGGAAAAACACGCTTTCCGAGTCCCAGCTGAAAAAGAAAAAAATAAAGGTCAATGTCGCGATTCTCGGCGGAGGAGACATAGTTTTCCCTATAATAACAGCAGGAGTTATGCTTAAAACCCTTGGCCTCGTGCCGGCCTTCTTCGTTATAGCAGGAGCAACCCTTGGCCTTGCATACCTGTTCGTTGCAGCGGAAAAAAGGAAGTTTTATCCTGCAATGCCTTTCATTACGGCAGGGATTTTCGCAGGGATTCTGGCCAGTTATCTTGTGTTTTAAAGTTCACTATATCTTTCCCGAATATCTCTTGCGAATCTTTCAAAAGAATGAGTAGCATCTCTTTCTATTCTAAAATAATCTTCCCTGTCTATTTCACCACGTACCTGTGCATTTTCCAACATTAGAAGATATTTTTTTCTAGCTTTATCTATTTCCCTTAATGCAAACTCAAGTTCTGGTTGGGCTAATTTTATCCCTTCATCTTCAAGACCTCTCTTAATTATTTTTTCTCTCGGTTTTGGAAATCTAAATCTGAGATCATCTAAACATCTGTATAGCTCTTCTTTAGCATTAAAACTAAAACTTATTCCCATTAATTCTGGCTGCTTTCTCTTCTCTCTTAAAGTTTCTGATCCCATAAAGTCTCCACAAAATTGAACTTTATAAATATTTCCATTCTGTTCCCACTCTCTGAAAGTAACAATACAGGAAGGTTTATAAATCACGGGTTTCTTGGGTTTTTATCATGACAATGGCAGATTTATACGAAGAAAAACCTCTTAAACCAGCAGAAGTGCTTAGACTAAAAGCCGCAGCACATCAATTTTTAGAGTTGGATAAAAGACTTGGAAGATTCCAGGGAATTATAGATTTTTACTTTGAAAACCTCCAAAAGGCGAGAGTGCACAGACGACTTTTTACTAATATAGAATATGAACTTCTCAATACTAATCCATGTTCACAGCGCTACAAATTTGCAGATTCAATAAGGGAATATTTTAAAGCAAGGATAGATATACAAAAAGAAAAATTATCTAAATTAATTCTTTATGGCGCAAGTCAGGAGATACAATAAAATGCTCGTAAAACAGGAATTAATAACAAGAATTAAGGATTACTTTGACCTTAACATCTACGAGACAAAGGTCTGGCTGGCTTTGCTCGGAAAAGGCGTTGCCTCTGCAGGAGAGATTGCGCAAATTTCCAGAGTTCCAAGGTCAAGAACCTATGATGTCCTTGAAAGCCTTGAAAAGAAAGGATTTGCAATCATAAAGCTGGGAAAGCCGGTGAAGTACCTAGGAGTAAAGCCGCACATGATTCTTGAAAAACTTAAGAATAATGTCAGGTCAGATGCCGAAGAAAGAATCCAAACACTCGGCAATATAAAGAGTACTGAGGAATTCATCAAACTCGAGGAAATTTACAAACAAGGAATAAGCCCTGTAAAACGCGAGGATTTATCCGCAGCCATAAAAGGAAGATCAAACATATCCAATTATCTGAGGGAGATTCTGCAGAACTCTTCCAAGGAAGTGATAATCTGCACGAATGCCGAGGAGATAAACTTTAAGCTCAAACTTTTCCAGCAAACCCTGGCGGAACTCGGGAAAAACAACATCAAGATTAAGATAGCCTTGTCCGGAGATGAAAAGCTGATAAAGAATATTGAAAAATCCCTCGGAACAAGAATAAAGAAAGTGGATGTGGATGCCAAATTCTTCATAATTGACAAGAAGGAAATACTCTTTTACCTGTCAAAAAACAGCGACCCCGATGACACCGCAATCTGGCTCAACTCAGAGTTTTTTGCCCAGGCTTTTGCAACGCTCTTCGAGAGAGCTATTGGCGGAAATTAGAATGGGACTAACTTCTAAATTAAATGATATTTTAAAATATCATTTAGTTGATACAACAGCTATTCTAGTTCCTACAAACCCTATTTTTTCAGCAATGGAAGTTGGTATTTCTGGAATGTCCGATAAGGTCTCTATAGATTCCAGATTAACTGTCGCTGCTCTTTCTTATGGGGGATTGGGATGGGTTTATAGTAAGGGGAGAGATTTATCTAGAAAAATATTTGGGATAAATGACCAAACAAGAGAAAGAATTCAAACACTCCATGACTCTGCTTATACTCTTGCTTTTAATTTAGTAGCCATACCTCCCATTTATTTGTCTATGGGAGCCGATTTAAAACAAGCATCAATAGGGTCTTTTTTTGCAGTAGCATTGGGTTTAGCCACCGGACCAGTTATGGGTTATTCTATAGATGTTGCAAGAGATTTAACCGGATTAAAAGAATCTAATAGAAAATCTTATCCCAATATTGTAAAAAGACAAAAATCTTATGTAAAGAAGTGTTTGGCAGGACTTTTAGCAGCAGGCTCCATTCTTGCAATGGCAGGAATTTATGGATTAACAAAAGATAAAATTCAAGAAAGGCATAATCAACCTTCTATTAACCAAACTATAGAAAATAAAGTAAAATAAAAAATGAAACTCGCAAAACTGGTAGAAATCGATGAACTGGGAAACATCAGCATAGAAAAAAGGACCCATAACCTAACAAAATTATTTTCTGGGAATTTATGGGGATTATTGTCTGGAAAATCTGAGATAGTCATCGGAAGAAGAGACAGAGGCTCTTCCCAAAGTACTCGGGCAGACATTTTTTTAGGTGAAGATGAAAACGGAGAACTAAATACTCTACCGCGTGTGATTTATGGAATATCAAGGAGACAAGCTAGAATAATTTATAATTCTAAAACAGGCACTTATTACCTAGAAGATTGCTCAACTCATAAAACTACAAAGGTAAATGGTGAATTTTTAAGTATAGGAGAACAAAGGGCACTCAAAAGCGGAGACAGATTATCCTTTGGAAATCATAATTATGGCCCAGTTATATTCCGTCAGGAAGATTAAATAAATTCCAAATCAATAATACTCATGTCTACAATTCTTTTTTTGTTTTTCTTTTTAAAGGATTCAATAAAAGCCTTTATCGGCAGATTGTTTTTTTCTTTTGAATAAAGCTTTCCATTTTTAATAAAGACGGATTTATGCGCTGATTTAAACCTATTAACGTTCTTTTTATCATTTATCATCGGCCCTGCAATCAGAATCCACAATTTTCTTTTAACAACAAAGAAACATCTCGCGCTTTTCCCGCCTTTGTACTCAAAACCACCTTTCTTGATATTATAAAACCTTTCTATTTCATTCTTTATATGCCTGTAGAATTTTAACAGCTTGCTCCCGGCAACATCTCCCTCCTGCTTGTTGGTTGTTATTTTTAGAAGGATAAATTCCAGGTCCTTTTTTTCAGCATCCAGTTTTATTTTCTCGGCATCCATCGCCTTAGGAATAAAAAATCCTTTTGTGGGTTTTTTCAGAAAATTCCTGCACACATCCTGGAAATTTCTGAAAGTTTCCTCAGAAAGCGCAGCCAGGACGTTCCTCTGCTTGTATGTCGGATCAATGAGAATAATAGGAGACTTTAATTTTGCTTCATTCAGGTCCATTAAGATTCTGCTTTTATTTTTGTGATGTTTTTCAATATCGATGACGATTTTATTGTTGCTGTCAAGCTTCATTTTAGCAACTTCCTTAATGAATTTTAAGAAACTTCCATAATGATACACCAGCAATTCCAGGCCATAACCTGAAAATCCCTGGACATAAGATTCTGCGCCATAGGAATTGTTGGCATAGCAGAAGGCTTTCGCCAGCCTTATCTCATCAAGAAGTTTTTGGCTTTTTAGCCTCTTTTTGATATAATTCACATGGGAGTAAGAAAGGTCTGTGACATTCTCTGCTTCCCTGGGATTTTTAATCCTCTTTACAGGGACTACCTCTAAAAAAAGGCCTTCTCCGGCTTTTATTTTAAAATAATCCCTGGAACCATGGATTCTAGTGCTCCTCATCCCAGCAATAATCTTCTCTGTTAAGTCAGAAAGAACCTCGTTTTTGTATTTTTTGTCAAACCTTATGAAAATGTCTATATCATAGGGTTCTTTTTTTATCAGCGTTCCTTTGGCTGCGCTACCGCCGACAAAAACCTCTGCGTTTATCTTTATTTCTTGCAGGTTTTTCTTAATCTTCTTAATATGGTTTGCAAGGGTTTTTCCTATATCCCTGAGCTCTTCCCCAGACGGCTTTATCTCCATGAGAATTTCTTTCAGGACAGAATCGAAGTTTTTTATCATGTTCAAAAATAAGTGAAAATAGTTTATTAATCTAACATTATATCAATAATCGAACTTATTGGTTCAATATTCAATATAGAAGATTAATCTGAATTAGTTCTTCCCTTCGTCTGCTTTTTTGATAAGATCCTTCACGCTTCCCTTTAGCGTTGATGCCAGGTCTATTATATATTTTCCCTCTTCCAGTTTGTATATCAAAGGCCTGTCTTTCCTGAATATCTTGGCTATGTCCAGCTCGAATTTCCCTTCTCCTGTAACCCTTATGGATTCCACATCGAGAATGACAGGAGCCTGCTCGTCCGTTATCCCGACCATCTCCCTTATGTCTTCCTCAACCCTCTCCTTTTCCTTCTCAGGAATCTCTATTATCTGGCTTTGGATTTTTTCCAGCTGGTCCTCCCTTATATAAAAGAAAAAATGGCTTCCGCATTCTTTGCATCCTTCGAGAATTTCCCTGCTTCCTGAAGGAATCATTCTGGAGCATCTAACACAGTGATGGGGCATTATTAATAAATGAATGCAAGAATTATAAAGTTTGTGGGATTGTACTGATTATATTACTTGGAATTTTTAATAAAATAATGGGACTTAACTTACATTCTATAAAATATAATTTAAGTTTAAGAGGGCATCCTATCAAAAATCAACCTTTAAGCAATAATTCAATTTTCCTGGGATTTCTTTTTATTTCCTTGACTATTGTTGCCGGCCCGATTATTGTCACAGCGCCGATGTCTCCTCCCGCAATTGCGCTCACGAGATTTTTTCTGAACGTTCCAAAAAATCCTTCCTTATTGTTTCCGGAAATTACAGCCAACTCAACGCCCTTGAAATTTCTCACATGCCCTATCATTGCCATTGTATCTCCTATTAATCTGGTTTCCTCCTCGGGCTCAAGCCTTCCCTGAAGAATGAGGATGTTGTTCCCTAAAATTATATTCAGTATTTTTTTTATTCTATGGGTGCTATCCAATCCCCTTATCTCGGAGTAAGGAAGAAACTGGATGCTGAAACCCTTGATTTTCCCGAGCCTTTTTCTCACCATGTTTTTGTATTATATATTTTGGAGTATATAGGTTTTATTGTTAACCAATTTTAAACCAGTCATTTAATTTATTTATCAGCATGATTTACATTTAACATTTATTTTTTATTAAAATATTTTATATTTATTTTTTTATTTTTAGACCTCTCTTGCAAGTTTGAATATTGACTCATAAAACTCCTCCAGGTTTTTTCCATATTTTGCGCTTATGCCTATGACCTCGTATTCCGGGAATGCGGATTCTATCTTCTTGATGCTGGATCTTCTCAGATCAATTTTATTGGCGACTATCAGGACAGGAATCTTTCTTGCCACCAGGTTTCCTATTATCGTGAGATTCACCTGGTTGTAGGGATTCTCTGTAGCATCCAGGACAATCACAACGACATCCATGTCATCGAGCCATTTTATGCTCTCGACAACCCCCTGCGTTGCTTCCTTTGCCCTCTGCTTCGCCTCTTTCTTCTTCATCTTGTATTTGAGGAAATCCTCATAATCTATTTTTGTCGTAATTCCAGGAGTGTCTATTATTTTAAACGTCATTTTCTTTCCCTTGTAGTCTATCTGCACCTTCTCCTTGAACTGAACAGTCCTGGTTTCATGGGGAATCTTGCTCACCACCCCTATCTCTTCTCCTGTGAAGTCCTTGCAGATCCTGTTAGCCAGGCTCGTCTTTCCTGCATTCGGGGGTCCGTAGAAGCCGAGCTTGAGCTCTCTCTTGCCCCTGAAAATACTGGAAAATACTCTCCTGAAAAAATTCTTAAAAGCATTCACAACCATGTTAAGGGTTTGTCAAAAAGGTTTATTAAATTTTCCGTGATTTCGTAACTCATTTTTGATTCTTAGGTTTTCCTCCGGCCTTTTCCGCCAGCTTTGTTATCGGGATTTCCAGCATTCCTGTCCTTTTTCCGGCATATTTTTTCATCACATATTTTATCCTCTCAGGACTCCATCCTGCTTTTTTCAGGTTTTCCTCTATATGGCTGTCCTTCAGCCCCTTTTTCTTTGCATTGTTCACGTAATTTATCATGTTATAAAGGTCGTTCCTATTCTTGAAAAGGTAGTTCTCATATTTTCTCTTGTACCACTCCTGCATTATTATGTATCCTACGACACCTATAACAAGGAGCAGGGAAACTATGAGGATGAAAATCGTCCATCTGGGCTTTTCTTCAGGAGGAGCTTCTTCCACGACAGTTATCCTGCTCAGTGCAGGAGATATGAATGCCGGAAGGTTTGTGAAATCAACATCTTCTGTTGTTGAAAAAGAGATAGAGCTGTCATCTTTAAGGTTGATGTACACATAGCCAGATTCCACGCTGAACTTCGTATCTGTCTTGAATCCTTCCAGCTCGGGAAAAACAAGGTAATAATCATAAGAAATATCTTTTTTTTCATCAATCTTTATTTCAAAGATTCTTGCTATCGGCTCCACATAGCCGGTATATCTGCCGGAAAATTCGTTGAAATCCAGATCAACATCAAGGTTTTCCTGTTGCCATAATAAAACCCCGTTTATGTAACCATCCTCATTTGCAGAGCTGTAGTTTCCGCCAGCTATTTCCTTAAGGACAGGAAGGTTCACGTAATCTGGGCCAGAGAACAAAGGAAGACTTTCCGCGCTCCTGCTCTTTGCTATTCCTTCTGGAATCTTTAATCTTACCAGTTCTGTCACTATCGCATTGTATTCTGCCTCAGAGCTCGCGTTTTGATAAGCTGCTTTTAGAGAAACAACTTTTTTCTTTAGATTATTCAGATTTAAGGAAAAATTCAGGGCATCTTGGTAAAATGGCGAAAGGGTCAAAATCTCTTTTTC
The DNA here is from genome assembly GCA_035282925.1 of Candidatus Nanoarchaeia archaeon. Taxonomy (GTDB): domain Archaea; phylum Nanobdellota; class Nanobdellia; order Pacearchaeales; family GW2011-AR1; genus ASMP01. The sequence continues at coordinate 22,951 of DATEUW010000026.1, read as the reverse complement.
AAGATTTGAAAGATCCCTTTCCATGTCATAAAGGCTGGAATTTATCAGTTCTCTCGGAGAGCTGACATTTACCGTGAAGGTCTTTGAACCTGTGAGACCCCTTTGGTCTGTGGCTCTCACAACAAGATTGTAAGTTCCGATTGTGATGTAGGCATGGCTTGCCTTTTTTCCCACAGTTGTTATTTCAGGACTTCCATCACCAAAATTCCAGGAAAATCCTGTTAAATTGTATTGAGAAGTAACAGTGGCTGCGAACTCTGTCGGAAATGCAGTTGCTGTTTTCACAGGAGTTACAGATGTTATTATCGGAACATTTTTGACTTCCATGCTTTGGGAAACAACGCTCTGGCTGTTAAGTTTGAGAGAGAAGGAATAATTTCCAAGATTTGAAGGAACAGAAAATCCAGAGCCATCCAGGTAAAGTTTCCCAAAACCAGAGGATGTGGCTTTTGCAGGGGTTTTCTGCACATCCTGGAAATTGCTCTCTGTAGTTTCACCGATGGATTTGTCATATTTGACCTCCAGGTTTTTCAGAGTTATATCCTGGTTTGCATTGGATATTATTTTTACAGGGATTACGCAGCCGGAAGATGAGGAACAATTCAGGCTCCCGTATTTTTCTCTTACATACTCCTCCGCAAGTTCTGCGAAAGTTCTCCCATCGCTGATTGACTTGTTTATTTTCATTGTTCCAACAGAACCGAAGCTTTTTCCCTGTGCAAAAATCTGGTAGGCTGCAATTGGAGGCTGAACAGGTGTTGCATGGAATCCGCAGCCGTTTTCTATTCCATAACCTCTTATATTATATTCTCCCGAGCCGCTCGTTGAAGAAATGCAGACATAGCCATCTTTCGGCGAAGTAACAGAATAACTAACATTACAGGAAATTTCTCCTCCTGATGAAGAGGGATTTGGAAGAATGCAATTTCCGATCTCTACTCCATCAGTGTCATAGACATAGGCTTTTACTGTCCTTGAACCGCTGACATTTTTGAGCCACGCTCCTATAAGAAATCCAGGGGAGCTTGAAAAATCAACCTTTTCGCAGTAAGGCGTCGTCCCCACAGAAAATTCTTCAATGTTCTGATTTCCAGCATTGAAACATCCGTAATCTTTCAGGCTGGTGCAGCTTTGTTCTGTGGAATTTCTGTTTCTTTCATCGAGAACAGAGTCATCCAGTAAATCAATTTCAACCTGGTTTGTGCATGAAGCTCCAGCAGTGCTTTCAAGCGTAAAATCGAAGGAATTTATTGCGAAGACATTTCCCGTTAGCTTAACACCGTAAATTTTTGAATCTCCGGAATCAAGTGTTATTGTTTTTGTCTGGCTCGGATTGCTTGCCGTGTAGCCATCCCTGCAATCAACAGGGCTGCATGAATAAGATATTGTATTTTTTCCCAATATACCTGAGAGATTTATTTTGTGATCCCTTGAATCGCTGAAAACAGAATTCACAGGCTCTGAGGAAAAGCTGATGTTTATCCAGCCCGTGACATTCTCAGAAGGCCCGTAGACAGTCTCCAGGCCGTGCTTCGGATTTCCCACGCTGAAGCTGGCAGAGGCTAATGAAATCAAAAATGTTAAAATAAAAATAGAAAATGCTAATGTAAAAAACCCAAACTTTAACTTCTCCATATTAAAATTTTTCTTCTCAAAAAGCCTCTTTTTACCAACCATCTTTTTATCCTGTAAAATAGCGAGAATACTTTATAAATTTGTTTATGGTGTTTTGGATTTAACAGAAATTTATTATGGTAAAACTTAAATGGTTTTTGTATATAAAAAATAACTCACCTTTTTCTTGCTCTCTTCTTCTGCCTTCTCATGCTGATTGCCCAATAAATGGCTGCAATCAAAACAAGCGCAGCAAGGAAATTGTAAACCCCAAAGAAAGGCAACGGTATCTGCGCAGGACACTGCAAAACTTCTGTTGTTGACTGGCATGCTGCTGCTTCGTCTTGGTTCTCTGCTTGGCAGTCAGGATCAGCATAGCATTCAGGATCCCATATCCATGTTGCATTCAAATTAACTGTTAAATAGCCGTCATCTTCGCATGTGTCTGTGGTTTCTTCTGTGTAAAAACAGGTTCCCACATTCGTGCCATTGTCTTCTACTCTACACGCTCCCCCGCAGACGTTTGTGTTGTTATTCCATGAACAGAAAGGTGTTTCGTTAGGATCATTGCAATTAGCTACACTATTTGCTGCCACAGAGCAAATATCATCTTCGCAATCTACCTGGTTTGTATAGCCTGCACAAGTCACAACATTCTCACATAGTTGAGGAGCTTGCTGTAAAACCTCTAGGTCAGGGGAAGAACTTTGTATATTTTCTCCTGTGCTTACAAGTGTTGCCTTAAAGTAATATTCAGGGGGATCTGATTCAGGCCATCCCTCGCTCTGCCATTCCGCAGTCCAGTTGCTGAGAGTTATCCCTCCGTCAAGAGCAATAAAAACATTTGGGGGATTTGTTGTTACGGGGTCATCTGCGTTAAGAGTATCTCTTTCCTTAACCTCAAAAGACAGCGTTTCATTCTCACAATGTGTAGTTGTGACCTCCAAATCAACTACATTGCCTTTGACAGTTTGATCAACACTCCACTTGGCAGAGTTTAAAACGCATCCAGGTATGCACTGGCTTGTATCAAAAGTGCATAAGCTCGTGCAGCCAAGTGTTCCTCCTCCGAAACCCTGTGACTGGCATGTTTGGCCGTTGAGATTTCCGTCATCGCATTGTTCACCTGCATCAATATTTCCATTTCCGCACTCGATGGGCGCTGCGCAGTTGATTGTTTTTGGTGAATTTTGAAGAAGAGTACCGACCGGTTCGGTGTAGTACACAGTAACCCGCACATGGTCGAGCCTGACCCCCTGAGAACTGCCATCAGAGCTTTTCACAAAGACAGAGAGAACGAAGCCAAAACCTGCGGCATTGACATCTGCAGGAGTAAGTGTTACATTCCATAAATCCGTCGCGCCGCCAAAAGCCCTGTATACATCAGGTGCTTTTACAACCCAGCTATTGTCTCCATGGTCAGTGCCGGAAATTCCTCCGCCCCTTACTATTCTTATGCCTCTGAACTTAGCTCTCTTTACACTGTTTGGGTCTCTATCAGCCTCGTATTCGACTACAATGCCCTTAATTGTTGCAGTACTGGGGATTGAAAAACCGAATCCTGTTGCTTTCAGATAGTTAGATGTCTGTCCGTTGACCTGGTTTCGGGTTTTGGCTGCTGCATAAACATCATCTGAATTTTGTGCATTGTTTGAGTTATTCCAAGCCAAGTTGCCTACGCTACCATCATTCGATAAAGAAGCAGGATTGTCTCTTGATTGAAATTTAAAACCTGCAGGATCAACACCATAAGCATAGATTGAATGATTTGTACTATCATTAAGATTTGGCATGTTGAATGTGAAAGCATGATTTGCATCTCCGCCGCATTGGTCGGCAACTGCCTGGCCTCCATTTTGGTTTGCAGTTGCTGTTCCCAAAAGAACGCCGCCGCTTCCTTTTTGTCCATCCCTGTAAATTTCTGCATTCAGTGTTTTGGTGAAATCATTAGCATCGCACGTCCAGCCAGTTGTTACTGTGCATGTTGATGCTGTGTGATTTCCTATAGGATTACTGAAATCGAAGCAGGCACTTGTATCAAATGTGCATGAATCTGTGCAGCTTAATGTCCCTGCGACAAATCCAAGTCCAGAGCATGTCTGCCCTCCAAGACTGTTCCCATCGCATTGCTCGCCAGTTTCCAGAGCCCCATTTCCACATGTTGGAGGTGGCGGTCCGCAATCATAAGCACAGGTTGTGGCATTTTCTTCTGCAGGGTCACAGATGTCATCTCCGCAGTAGTCATTCGGCGGCGGACAATTGTCAGGATCACAATAACCATCCTGTACTATTACTGCCCGACCGAATCCCGAACTGAAAACAACTGCCAGAAAAACCACTGAAAATAGCAATGTTATTGAAACTAAAAATTCCTTGTCCTCCCAACCCTCTTTCAACCCCATTTTTCTGATACCATTTATTAATCAGATATCTTTTATAAATATTCTTATTATCTATCCACGACTATATGGTTACGGATTGGTGTCTGGTGCAATGTTGCCTGGGTTTACGACTGGCGCGTATGTCAGAACACCAACAAGATTTACCAGAACGCCATAAAGACTAACAACATGACCTATGACTTTATTTAAATTTCTTCCGAAGTGTCATTTTTTCCTTATTTTTTTTTAGGACAAAATTCCACACCACGAATACAAAAGTCTAAGCCAAGAATATTATCATACGGTTCTATTCTAATTCCTTCCTCTCCTTGAAGTTCATATGTTGCTTCATATATAATTTTTGCTGCTTCACAATCGCCAGGACCAGGCGTTGATCTGCCAGCTGCATCAGCCCTCATTATTGTTTGGGTTCCTGCAAAAAGTGTTAATGCATGATTATGTGGAGCTATAAATGCGTGACCAAATTCATGTGCTGCTACTGCTTCAGTTTCAGGTCTTGTTGCAATTCTAAACATATATTCATTAAAGGTTCTTGCATTAGCACCTTGGATAGTTGTATCCCTGACAAAAATTCCCCAACCTTTATCAGGAATTATTTCATTTCCTTCTATATGATAGTGTTTTATTGAATCGGGATTATCTATCTGGACATTTAATGGTATTCCCCCTCTTTCCACAGGATCAACATAACATCCAATATCATTTGGGTCTAAAATTTTATTTTTTATCAATTCCATGAATTCGGGAGTGAAACTTCCTCTACCTAAAGGGTCAACATCTATTATTTCAATGCTTTCAACTTTTGATTTTAAGAGAAGAGGATTAATCTCTTCAAGATGTTTCCTGAAATTAGCCCTATTTATTTCAGCAGCAGAAAGAACTTCATTATAAGGGTATACTCTTACTAAAATATCTTTTGTATCTCTTCCTGGAAGTTTTATTGTTCTAACAAAACCATCATTTATTCCAATTGGTATTTCTGCAACAATTCTTGCCTGTAAGAATATTTCTGAAATTCCTGGCTGGTCTAATTTAAAATCAAAATTTCCCTGGGGGTCAGTTAGGTATTCTTTTAAAAAAGTGTTGTCTGCTGCATTATAAACATGTATTATTCCAGATTCACTTGTTTTAAGTTCTAATGTGTTTGTTCTAGCATCTTGCAATTGTCCTATAAGATGCACAAGGTCAAATACATCTCCCTGAATGATCTCACTAGCAAGTCCTCCTGAATCGCTTCCAAAATTAACCTCAACTTGATAAGGTCCAGGTTCTCCTGTTGCAGTTATCGTCAGATTAGAACCGCTTATGCTAGTTGATACATCTCCGCTAAGAGTTGTTGCGCTGATAAGAGGAACAGGTCTGTCTTCAGGGTTTCTGTCGGAAAGAAGTGATTCTAAATTGAATGTTTTTGATGAATCCTCATTATCATTAAAATTTGTATCCAAAGAACCAAAGTCCGCTTTTGGAAGGTAATTTGGAACTCCTATTGATACTATGTCTGGCGTTGCTCCTGAAGCTTCTAATCTAAAAGAATAATTTCCTTTCCGCATATCATCAAACATTTCAGTATAAGGTGAAGTTGTAATTGTTGTTGGGCTACCAAATGAATTTCCATTATGTGTAATTGTTCTTGTTGCAGAAGGAACATTTGTAAGTGTGGCTTTATAATCTATATCAACATCCCTGACTAAAGACACTGTCTGGAAAACACTCGGTGGAACTGTAGCAATTATCTCTCCTGCAAGAATTGCACTGGGTAATGGCCTCCTTGGTTTCTTGACTCCGAAATTGACATTAACCTGATAAGGTCCTGGCTCTCCTGTTGCATTTACGGTCAGGTTACAGCCTGATAAAGTGGTTGTTATATTTCCTGTGAGCGGTTTAGCTTTTACAATAGGCACAGGATTGTCTTCACTGTTTCTGTCAAAAATAGGCCCACACAGGTTATAGGTTTCTGACGCGTCTTTCTCGATTCTTGTTTCCAGAGAACTGAAATTAGCTGTTGGGGCATAATTTGGAACATTTGCATTTACTTTACTAGTGGTTGCATCTGGGGATTTTAATTTAAACTCATATCTTCCTTTGTTCATGCTTAGGACTTCATGGTATGGGTTTGGCGGAACTGTGATTGTTTTGTTAGAAATGAGCTGTTTTACCCCGCTGTTTTTGATTTTGTTGATTATTCTTGTTGCACTATCGACATCTGTAAGTGTTGCATTGTAATCGACACAGACATATTTCGGTTCATCAAGGCAGTCAGCCAAAGCCACTGTCTGGGAAAGGCTTGCTGCATTTGCATTAATCTGTGCTTTTGCAGGGATATATTCTATCAAACTCAAAACAGACAGCGCACCAACAAGTGCAACTTTTCTTAATTTAGATACCAAACCATTTTCAGCCATTTTATTGATTATATTTAAGCCACAGAGATATTTAAAAATTTTGCTGAACCCACAAATTTCTTAAAGTTCAGCGCCTTTGATAAATCATGGCAAATGAAAATACAATAGCAAAGAAACAGATAACCAATTTCGCACTTGACATGGAAGAAAAAACAATGGAGCAGTTCAGGAACTGCTACTCTGAGCCCTATGTTGTCAAAGCTTCGCTAATGCCTGACGCGCACGTTGGCTATGTTGCACCTATTGGGGCTGTTCTCGCAACCCGCGGAGTCCTGGTTCCAGCATGGGTTGGCTATGACATTGGCTGCGGAATGACCGCTGCAAAGCTCCCAAAAAACATTCTTAAAGAACTTAGGGAAAAAGCCCGTCTTATTTATGAGCAGGTAAAGAAAAGGGTTCCGATGGGTCTTGGCGCAATCCACAGTTCAGAAGAAGAGCTGACAGCAGAGACCATGAAAGAATACAAAAAAATCCTGTTGAAATTCAAAAAAGGCCCTTATGACAAAAAAGTCCTGCAATTTCTCGAATCCGGAAAACAGAGAAACCTTGGCAGCCTCGGGCATGGAAACCATTTCATCTCGCTGAATTCAGATGATTCAGGGACTCCATGGATTGTTGTACATTCAGGTTCCAGGGCAGTCGGGTATTGGATTGCTACTCTGTACATGAAAAAATCTTCTGGAAAAGAAAGAGAATTCGAGGCAACATATCCCCTGCAGGAAAACTCGCAGGAAGGCAAAGAATATCAAAATCTTCTTGATTTTTGCCTGGAATTTGCAAAGCTCAACAGATTGGAAATGATTAGGCAGACAATGATTGCAATTGAAGAGGTATTGGGCAAAAAAGTGAAATCAACTATATGGGCAAATAAAAATCATAACCATGCCCTGAAAGAAAATGGTTTGTTCATCCACAGAAAAGGCGCGACTCCTGCAAAAAAAGGAGAAAGAGGAATCATACCGGCAAACATGAGGGATGGCTCTTTTTTAGTTGAGGGAAAAGGAAACAAGGAATTCATTTCAAGCTCGTCCCATGGAGCAGGCAGGGCAATGAGCAGAAGACAGGCTAAGGAAAAAATACCTTTGGATTCTTTTAAGAGAGAGATGGAAGCAGCGAATGTCATCGGAAATTTTTCCCTGGCTTCTCTCGATGAGGCTCCAGAGGCTTATAAAAATATTTACAGGGTTTTGGAAATGCAGAAGGAATCAATAAAAATAATCAACCATCTGAAGCCATTCATCAACTGGCAGGGAGAAGGCTTTCACAGAAGAAGATAATTATTCTATGTAGGGTCTTAATAAGTTAACTAGATTTGGGTGAGGTCCCGAATACTTTTCTAATTCTTTACGTTTTGTTTTGAATGTAACGAGATAAAGGTTAGTCTGCCATTTCCCTTTAATGTGTGCTCCACAGACTAACATACCTATGGGTGCGCTTACTGTACTATTATCTTGTGTTTCTACATAATGCCCATAAATTTCTATTCCCTTTTGTCTTAAAAAGATATCACTTTCCTCCGTAGTTCTTTTGGCTAGAATCTTTTTTATAATCTCCGGAAGTTTCCCATGAGAAAGACGATAAATTTCATTAATCTCTATATCTTCTTCATTAGGCATATAGTAAAAATCTGGTAAAAGTTTTTTTACAAGAGGGTCAACTTTTCTTTCAGGTCTGTTTTGAGCCTTTTTCATTTTCATAAAAAACAGAATAATATCTAATTTTTAAGAATTTATGTCATTTAAAATACTATTTCGTCCAGCAGAACAGCTTTAGAAGTCTTGGGTTATAACTTTGGATTGTTGAACTTATTATTGCAGTTTCCGCATATATCGTTTTCTCCTGATTCTCCTGGTTTTGTGTAAGAAGGCAGACATCGTTTGTTGCACAGATTTTTCCGACGCATTCAAGATAGCCTGGAGCCTTTGCAATGATTTTATTTTTTACATTTGCGGGGAAATTTCCAGAATCCCATTCAACTGTTCCGGATGTTGTAATAATATCCGCCCTTAAGGAATTATCGAGTTGGATTTCCCTTAAAATTGCAATCATCGAGGAGTATATGTCTGAAGAAACATCTTCTCTTTGTGTCTGGTCTCTGCCTATCACTATGAGAACAATTCCCGCAACGATGAGTATAGCCACGAAAGCCTCGACTATCCTTATCCATCCGCGTTTGTTTCTAATTTTATTTATTAACATTTTCTCTCACCAGACTATTGTGTCTATAAAGCCCGACTCTCTTGTCGCATCTGCTTTTATGTACTGAACAGCTGTCCTGTCTGCATAAACATTTATCGTTACATTTTTTTCAGGGATTTTTATTTCCGTTCCGTTGCTGTAAGTAAACCTGAAACCGAATTCATCTACAGAGCTGATTTTCATATCTATCTTGAGAGCCTCGTAATTTTCTGTGTAATTCTCAAAAAGCTCGAGCACTTTTGATTCAAAAATCTCCCTGCTGTCCCTGCTAAGCCCGAGAATATATCCCTGGCTATTTTCGTTCAATGGCTGGCAATTGTTTAGCGCTCCTCCTGAAGAATTGAATTCTTCTGAGCCGTAAACTCTGAAAAAAAGATTATTATTTTTTTCTATGAACAAGTCATTACCGCCTTTTCCCGATGGAAGAACATTACCTGAATCGTCCGCAACAACAAACCTGTCTCCTAATCCTGTTTTTGAAAAAAAATCTGTCAGCTGTACGCAACTCTGAGGATTTTGCTGGCCGATAGCTATCGAAACACTGGTCAGATTTTCTGAAACCCTATTTATGATTTCTGCTTTTACATAGCTTAGGGAATTCGCCTTTTCCTGACCGAAATCCACCCTGGAAGAAAGGATAACATACACAAAAATTATGAAAGTTACGAACAGAACAAAAGATATGACAAAACCGACGTGAGAGCCTTTTTTATTGTTCATCTTAGTCTTTTAACAAAATTTCTGACTTTTTTGTCTATGAATTTGATAGTGTTTCTTGCAACTTTTTCTTTGTTCTTGTCACTTCTTTTTACACCCAAAATTTCCCAAACCAAAACTTTTCCATTAACTGCCTGCTCGGTTTTGATTAATTTCTCTGGAACATCGTCTGCCACAATTATTATAATATCTGCTCTTTTTAAAACAGAAGATGTCGCGGGTTTTGAATTAAAGCTCAGATTTATTCCCAAATCCTTACATACCTTTTTTACGGCAATATATCCTAGGTCTTTCATAAGATCTTTTTTAGTCCAGGGCATTAGCCCTGCACTGCTTGCCTTATATTTCTTGTTTTTATTATACTTGTTGAAAAATATCTCTGCTATACGGCTTCTGAAAACATTATTCTTGCATAAAAAAAGTATATTTTTCATCTGTATTTTCACCCTCCTAAAATCACGTTCGCGCCTGTTGAGATTAAGAAGGCAAGGAGCATCAGGATAAAAGAGTGTTTTATTCCCGGCTTCACTGTCCCTTCAGAAAGTTTTCCTATCGTCAATCCTGAAAAAAGCCCCTGAATCAGGAGCAGGTACAGAAAAGCATTTGACAGCTCTTCCTGCTCTATTGGAGCTCCTCCGCCTATTCCGCCAATTCCCAGAGAGCCTGCGCTTGGAACAATTCCGACTATAAGTGGAAGAATCTGGAACTGCAGGACGAGGATGATTATTATGAAGACGATGAATATTATATAGCCCTGAACCACGAGGCTCGAGATTGCAGCTTTCCTCTCTTTTTTCAGCTTATCGGAAGTGCTTACAGCCTCTGTCACAGACTCCAGAATGCCGCCGATTTCACCGCCGCTTCGCTCTGCCTGGCCTATGAGGGTCAGTGCCCTCGAGATCGCCTTGTTTTTTACATCTCTAGAAAATGTTTGCAGCGCAGAGCTCAGGGGAACTCCGAGGGAAATCTGGTTTGCCAGTTTTCTTATGTTCTCACTAAGAACACCGTAAGGCTTGTCTCTCACATTGATTATGCTCTTGCTTATCGGGGTCCCTGTTTTTACGCTCTCCACGAGGTTCCTGGCAAATTCCAGAAACATGTCTTCTTTCTCGGCAGCAATATTTGTTTCGCTGATTATTGCAAAAACAAAAGGAGCAATAACGGACAGGACTCCTATTCCTATCATGAAAAAGAAAAATCTTGTATCTATAAAAAACAGGGAAGCGACTATAACAACAATTCCGGCAATCATCCCTGCCCAATGCGGCCTTTTTAATTCCATTTTACCTTTTTTGTTTACGCCCCCTCTGGCTGTTTTAAATGAAGGAAGGAGAGGAATAATACGTTCATGAGGGAAACTCCCAGAACCATGACAAGAGTTATCATTCCTGTGCTCAGGGAAATCCCCAGGCCGCTCAGCCTCATCATCATCAGCAGAAGCATGAGAATCATCGGAGCCGCAATCACAACACTGATGTATATGTCCATGAAGGTTTCTGCAGCCTTCGAGTGTTTCTCTGTCTCGAGCCTGTGCTCAAAAAGAAGAGTCTGTGCCCTTTTATCAAAAAAATTCGGAAGGTCTCCTCCAGAGGTTATGGTTGTTGCCAGCCCGTTATACAATTCCGCAAGTTTTCTGCTCGGGCTGTTGAATGCCATATCCCTCAATGCGGTGACGAGATCATAGCCGTAAACATTAACCTCATTGAAAAGCTTCGTGAACTCCTTCTCGAGATTGGGATACTCTTCTGTTGAGATTATTATGGAAAAAATCTTGCTGGGCTCTATCATTGAATTTGAGATAGAGGACATGTGGATTGTCGCAAACGGAAGCTCCCGGTTAATCCTGTTTTCCAGGGTTTTTTTCTCCATTGAAGGATAGAAATATGCGAACAGATAAACTCCTGCCGGAACAGCGAAAAGAATCCAGAACACTTTCAGAAACCGCAATCCCAGGCTCTCTTCCACAGCAACAAGGAATGGAGGAGAAGCCACGAGATTAAAGAAAAGAAAAAAACCAGTTATCAGCATCGCTGCGAAAAATGAAACGATTGTTGTGAAAAAAATCAGGGAAATGTAAGTTGCAGGGACAAACTCCAGATTTGCCCTGATCAAATCCCTCCTCAGCATGTAAAATTTTCCTTTCTTTATCAGGGACATGGCAGTATCATAAAAAAGGCTGCTCGCAAGCTTGACATACAGGCTCGGCTTTTTCTCCTTCCTCTTGATAACCTTTACCTCTTTCTTTTTCATTCTCCCCAGGGTCAGCCTTTCAAGGGCAGAAATTTTTTCATCAAATCTTTCTGCCTTTTCTGGAGAAATACCTTTCATAGGCTGAATCACAGGCTGCATTTTGTAGCCTGAAACAGTTTTTGATATGTCCAGCGGCTTAGGCACAGAAATGCCCTCTGCCGCTTCAACAACTCCCTCCCCGTATTTCCTTAAATATTTCTTCAGCGATTCTATCTGGGAGGAAATTATCCCCCTCTCTTCCGCATTTCTGGAATCCCTGAGCTCTTCCGAAAGCTCCCTTATCTCCTCTGCTATCTTTTTCTGCCTTTCAAAATTTTCCCTTAGTTTTTCTATGGCCATTGTAAGACACCTACGGTTTCTTGACACTCAACTTCCCTTTTCATTTTACGAGGCTGTGTATCTTCCTCTGTATCTGAAGTATCTCCCTTTTCAATGAATTGAATTCTCTGGAATCCTTTCTGAGGTATGCAGACTCAAATTTTTCTATATGCCTGCCGAGAACTTTTATGAGATGATTTACCTGCGAAATTTCATCATCTATCACAGAAATTTTATCACCCTTTTTCATAGAGAAAATAGGGAAAAAGTGTTATTAAATATTTTCCTTTAAGAAGCCCTCAAGAAAACTTATTAAAGAAGAATGCCATTAGTCTGAAGATGAAATCAAAGAGGAACGTATTTCTCTGGACACTTTATGATTTTGCGAATTCTATTGTTTCCATTACATTCTTTCTTTATTTTGCCCAGTGGATAGTTATTGATAGAGGTGTTTCTGATTTATACTTTAACTTAACATTTACTGTTTCTGCAATAATTTTATTTTTATCAGCCCCCATTATGGCTTCATTACTTGATAGATCTATGAGAAGAATTACCGGGCTACGATATACAACAGTACTAACAACTATATTTTATGGAATTTGTGCATTTTCTGCAGTTTCAGGCAGAGAAGTTTTAGCCCTCATCTTTTTTACATTAGGTCTGTATTTTTATCTACTTTCCTTCACATTTTATACACCACTACTAAACAGCATTTCTAATCCAGGAAGAAGAGGATTGGTCTCTGGGCTTGGAATAAGTGCTAATTATCTCGGGCAATTCATCGGGCTTTTAATTGCATTACCTTTCTCAACCGGGAGCATAAGTCTATTTGGTTCACTTCCAAGAGCAGAAACCCTATTACCGGCGGTTTTGATATTTTTTATTTTTTCTCTTCCTACTCTTTTGTTTTTCAAAGAACCTATGAAAAAGATCCAGAAATTCTCTTTAAAATCAAACATAAAACAAACTCTAATCGGGACAAAATTATTAATATCATCCTCTAGCGTACTTTTTTTCCTTATTGCCTATTTCTTTTTTAATGATGCCATATTGACTGCCGCAAACAATTTCCCAATATTTTTGGAGCAAGTATGGAGTATTCCAGATACAATTAAAACATATATCCTTTTAGGCATCGTAATTACCTCAGCTATTGGTGGAACAGTGTCCGGAATTATTGCCGACCGTTTTGGACATAAAAGAACCCTGATGTTTGTGCTTTTTGGATGGATAATAATATTACCTACTATGGGGTTGCTCAATAACTTTGCTCTGTTTGTGGTTGTTTCAGTTATTATGGGATTCTGGCTTGGAGCTAATTGGGCAGTGTCTCGTTCAGTTATGTCCTATCTTGCTCCAAGAGGGAAACAAAATTTAGCTTTCACTTATTTTGGCTTAGCAGAAAGAGCCTCTTCTTTTGCCGGACCATTAGTTTGGGGGTTGATTGTTTCAAATCTTGTTTCTTTAGGGAGCGTACGGTATAGGATTGCTGTTTTAGCAATTACTGTATTTATTATCTTTGGTCTTTTTGTACTTTCTCGCGTTAAAAGCGATAGAAAATAAAATAGGCATCAGGCAATGCCGAGCTTTGACAAAACTTCCTGCGGCTTCTTGTAATACTGGGTAATCACATCCTGGAAATCCTGATAATTAAACACCTTGTTCTGGTAAAGATTGTAGATGAGCTTCACCCTTTTTTTAAATTCCGCATCAATTTCCTGCATTGTTATTCCGTAGCTCTTCGCAATTTTTTCAAATATCTTGCTGTTCTTTTTGAAGTAAAAACTGTCATCGCTTGGATTCCATATGAATGGCGTATTTGTCAGAGCCACTCCTTCCGGGGTTACGTTGATTATTTCGACGATTTCTTTCAGTTTCCTGGTTTCCTGCTTTTTGGCTATGGCATGTGTCATGATGCACACGCAATCCAGGACATTTAAGAGGGTAGGGGAAAGCTCTATCGGCGGAGTCTCCAATCTTTTTATGACGGTATCAACAGAGTCTGCGTGCATCGTGCTTATGGAAGCGTGTCCAGAGGCCATTCCCTGGAATAATACATATGCCTCTTTTCCACGAACTTCTCCGACAATCACATAATCTGGGTTTTGCCTGAAAGAGCTCTTTAACAGCGTGAAGAGGTCTATCTCTCCTATATTCCCTGCTCCTGTGGCGTTTCTCACAACGCTCGGAAGCCAGTTCTCCCTCGGAAGATTCAGTTCCCTGGTGTCTTCTATCGAGACAACACGGGCCTCTGGCGGTATGAAAAAGGCAACCGCATTCAACAGCGTTGTTTTTCCCGAAGAGGTCCCTCCTGTGATAAGGATGTTCATCTTATACTGGACGAGAATCCACAAGTATGCCAGCATCTCAGGACTCAAAGTCCTGAAAGCCAAAAGCTGCGGCGGAGTCCACGGAGTCTTCGTGAATTTTCTTATAGTGAATGTGGGTCCTCGGGAAGTTATGTCCTTGGTGTATGTCGCATTTACCCTGCTTCCGTCAGGAAGGCTGGCATCAAGAATAGGAGAGGCATAGGAAATATATTTTCCGCTCCTCTGGGCGAGCTTTTCAACAAAATTTTCAAGCTTGTCCATGCTCCTGAAAATGAGGTTTGTCTTGAGATTCCTGAAAATCCTGTGAATTATATAAACCGAGCCGTCTACTCCGTTGCACTCTATATCCTCTACAAAAAAATCCCTGAGCAAAGGCTCTATCTCGTTGAAGCCCACAAAATCCCTTATCAAATAATAATATATCTTTTTGTAAGTGTCGTAAGAAAGGCTGAGCCCCAACTCGAATGCAATTATTTTGAATCTCCTGTCTATGTATTCCAGGAGTTTCTCCTGCTCTTTTTCCACAATGACATCAAAATCTATCAAATCCCTCATCGCAGGAAGGATCTGCTCCAGGTAATTTTTTTCTGTCTCTGTCAATATCGGCTCTTCTATTTCATACCTTACTTCGTATTCCTTCTGGTCCCAGTATATATGGACAAAAGCAAAAGGCGTTATGACAGCATACCTGACATCTATCTTTGTCTTGTCTTTTACTTTTTTCAAAGGCGGAATGTCTGGATTGAAATTTACCTTCACTCTTGGATAATCTTTTATTCCTGGCATTATTCAATCACCTCTATGTTGATTATAATTTTTCCTCCGGAATCCGCGCCCCTGTCAGATATGGAAATGCTGTATGGAACAGGAGCCTTGCTCAGCGTTTTAACCTCTTTCAGCCCCTGATAATTTATATTGTACTCACCTTGGTAATCGAGAGTGAGAGTCACTATATTAATCTTGCCTACCTCTTCGGTGTTTGCAGTTATTTTTCCGTCTGTCGAGGAGATAGTCACGTCTTCCCCAGGCTGGCTGTACTGGTATCTGCTTTCCAGCTCAAAAAAAATCCTGTCATTTACTGCATCTATCGTCATAGAGCCTTTGTTTATCCCGAGCTCGAGAATCCTCTGGTTTCCCGGGCTTCCGAGGCTTCTTATCAGGGAATCTATGTCCTTGAGAACGTTTACAGACTGCTCCACTATTCCTTTGTCCCTTATTTCTTCTACCTTGGGAATGACGAATGCGAGAACCAGCCCCATCAGGGAGAAAGCAATCAGAGTGTAAATGACAGTTTCCACCCAGATCTGCCCTCTGCGATTTTTCTCTGGAAAAATTGCCTTACTGCGATTTTTAATTAGGAAAAATTGCCCCCTCTTTTTGTCCATATACAATTAAGCTAAAAATAGTTTATAATATTTTTCTTTAACTCGGTCACGCCAGAACGAGTTGGTTTTCTTTATGTCGGCCAAGCCTGGAAGATATTTTTTACCTTGATTTCAAGCCAGCAAAGAACAGCTGTCGAACTGTTCTATGGAATCAATGTTCCCGCACACTTCTCCGTTGATTATCAGGGCGATTTCTATTCTTTCAGGCGTCTCGGCAAAAGAAGCAGGAAGCTCGTAAATGTATGTGAATCCAGAATTTTTTCCAGGAATTCCAACTGGTTGCGTTCTGTTTGGGTAATATGAAAGTCCGGCAGGGCTGTCTTCCAGTATCTTAAAAATTGTAGAAGATCCTCCGCCAGATATTGCCACGAGAATGTCATCAACTTTTTCTATGTCGCCAACGCTTATGGAAAACCAGAGCTCATCTGCTCCAGCTCCTGCAGTATTGTTGTAGCAGGTGTATCTTGGATTTAAGGTGACTTTGCCAAAAACTCCAAAACAGGATTCAGAGCTGCTGATATTTTCCTCCACCAGATTGCTGACTACAGCCCAAACAATAGCTACGACTCCAATCGTTAATGCTATCAGTATGACTGTCCCAATAACAGCTGAAACTCCTTTTTTATTTTTAGTCATGATATTTATCATAACAATATCAGTGAAAAATAGTTTATTAATTTATCAGATAAATTTTAGATATATCTTATTATGTTATTTGTTAATATAAAACTAATTCTTCTTACAAAATAATTTCTTCCCCATACTGCTCGTCACAGACATGGGTTCTAGCTCCTGTATCTGAAATTCCTCTCAGAACAGGAATCAGCGTTATTTTTTCTGCGCCAGATACAGACGAGGAAATGTCTCCTGAGAAAACCCCTCCCTGGTTCAGCCCTGTTTCTGGCCAGCTGCCAGTGATGTCCTCTATGCCAAGAGTTTCATGGCTTCCAGGTTTCTCTACCTTCAGTTTGAAACTGTAGATGGGAACATTTCCGATATTTGAAAGAAACAATTCTCCAGAGGAATAGCTGGAATCAAAAATTACATCCTTGCATACCAGTTCTACATTTGTCCCTCCGAATTTTGTGATAGCTTCCTGCGTAAATCCTCGAAACCACAGAAAAATTATCAATCCTATCACAACGACCATCGCAACAAGGAGCGTTGTTGCAATTACAGGGGTGACTGCTTTCTTCATCTCTTTTTTCATGTTCCTTGAAGACATTTTTAATTTATAAATTTATATTAATTTATTATAATGGAGTACAACAACACGTATCTGCCTGAGCCCCTCCGGTGCACCACTGATCTCCTACAGATTGGTATACCCCGCCACCATTTTGACAGTTACCTACACTGTTAGTACAAAAACCAGTGCTATAATTTCCTAATAAGACACAATAACCCTGACAGCTGGAAACTCCCGAAGTGTCAAGCACACAACTTCCTCCTTGGCAAATGTAATTTGTCTGGCATTGTGCCTGCTGTCCTGCACATGCCGGCTCAGAGCAATCTTCTCCAGGGTCACAGACACCATTTCCAATCGTTGAAACACACTGGCCTGTTGCATTGCATTCGAATCCTGTTATGCAGGTTCCACAGCTTACAGAACCGCAGGTTCCGTTTGTAGCTGTTCCACAAACCATTGAACCACAGACTCCTGGAAGAGTTGGATTTGGAGCAGGCATACAGTTTGAAGGATCATAGCATTCTCCAGAAACATCGCATTGCTCTGGGCTTAAGCAGCTTCCACAATCCAAAATTCCTCCACAACCATCACTTTGACTCCAGCTGGGAGGATTACATTCAGTATATCCTAACGAGGAGCAAGTTTTTGGTATGCATACAATTGGCTCACCGACGAGCTGCTGCACTTTTGCACCGCTGCAGCTCACGAACCTCTGCCTGTTGTCCACTTCCTGGAATCTCGTTGGAATTATTCTGATGGAATAAAGTCCACCAATCTCAGAGGGAATGTCAAAGATATTTCTTTCTTGTTCTCCTGTTTTGAAAAGGTTCCCTCCCTGGTCGAAAACCACAGAATTTCCGAATCTCTTTCCGCTGAAACTCTCGTTGAGATAAGGAGACAAATCCATGGTCGGCAATTCCTGGCTTGAATCATTTGATGCATGTATGAAATATCCTGCAATGTCGAATCTTCCGTTGTTTCTCAGGCTTAAATTCAGTTTCAATGTTGAATCATTGAAAGCTGCCTCGCTGACAAAAACCGAGACTCCGTCCGGGCAGTTCAAAGCCTCTGCAGGGACATAGGTCTTGAGCCATGCGAAAGTTATCGCCCCAATTATCACTGCGAAAACTACGAGAAGAACATAGCCCACCATTATGCTCACTCCTTTGCGATTTTGAATTTTTAACATGTCATACTTAACACCATTTTTTAGTTTAAACCAATCCTTTTTTATTAAAATTATCTTTTTGAACATTAACATATCTATCTCCAATAATTATAAAATCATCCTGTAATAACATGCTCCTCTCCTCCGATTTCTCGGGAAATCACGAAAAAGAAATTCTCGCCGTTTTTTAAAGTAAAAATGTAGGCGTTCTCGTCTATCTGAAGAGTTGTACTGCTTCCTGTTGGATTCACTATTCCTAAAAATTCCCCCGAAGAAGAGGCGATGTTTGCACTGTCCAAGGAAACAGTGTGTGCAGTATTCTGGTATCCTTTTAATGTGATGTTATCCTGATTGCCAAAGACAAAATAGAGGTTCTTGTCCCTTGATTCTGTGTCTATGTATTTCTGGGTGAAATCCTGGAGAAGCTGGTTCATTGCTGCCTGGCTGAGCTGGTTGTTGATTCCGTAATCCAAAACTTTTGCGCTCTCTATATTCAGCTCATCCCTAAGGCTGTTTAAATCACTATAATCCTGCTTTTTTGAGTAATTTGTCACAACAATAACACTTATCACTATTGCGGCGACGATTATGGCAGAAACGAGATAGAACTGACCAATTTTATTCCAACCCCTTTTCATATATTCTAAAAGAAAAAATAGTTTATTAATTTAGTGATTATAACCGTCTTCCGAGGATTAATATGTAGACTCGGAAGTTTGCTCGAGGATGCCAGAAAAGTGAACCCTTATTCTTTCTCGGCTCTGCGACCTGTCAAGCACCTTTACAAATGTTTAGGGCTGCTCCGATCAAGGCCTGACCCGTTTCGCATCTGCAAGATCGAGACAGACAAAGCGTCAACGTCCGAACAAGGACTTTTTGACTTTCCTTTTACGCCCTTCCTTGCAGTCTGCCATGAAGCCCATTTGCAAGCAGCGGAGGGCTATCCCGCCGACCTAGTCTACTGTAGACTGGGTTCTGTATTATTTATAAAGCTTTTGAGAAGAGAATTTTATATCCTGCTAAAACCTTCTGCGCCTGTTGAAATTCCTGGCGCGGTTTCCCTGCCTTCCTTTCTGGCTTCTGTAGTTTCCGCTTCGTTGGGGAATTCTTCTTCTGCTTCCGAAGTTTCCTCTGCCCCCTCTGCCACCAAAATTTTTTTGGCCAGCCCTAAAGTTCCCTCGGTCAGGCCCCCTATGTCCCCCGAATCCAGGTCTTTCCTCTCTCTGTCCTTCTCCAGACCCTTCGCGGTTTCTGACATGGTGTTCTCTGTGGAATTTTCTGCTCCTCCAGTCTTCTGAATCCCACCTCTGCCTCCTCTGCATATTCTGGTTTGGCAGCATCATCCTGACTGTTTCAATTTCAGGGGTTTCCGCTTTTTCTATGTTCAGCGACGGATCTTTAAGGACATTGCCGAAATTGTCATAGTCCCTGTCTGAAAGAATATTTATTGCAATACCCTCTTTGCCTGCTCTTGCAGTGCGACCAATGCGATGAATGTAATCCTTGCTTGTTTTTGGAATGTCATAATTATAGATATGGGAAATTCCCTTGATGTCCAGGCCCCTGGCAGCAATGTCTGTGCATACAAGAACATGGATTCTGTTTTCATTGAACTTCTCCATGATCTTGTTTCTTTTCTGCTGTGTCAATCCACCGTGTATAGCCAGAACATCTATTCCAAGATTGCTCAGATTTCTTCCAATAAAATCAGTGTTGTGCCTCGTGTTGCAGAAAACCATCACCAGCTTATGGCTCTCTCTCTTGAGAAGATGCACGAGAAGGGAAAATTTCAGATTTTTTGGAACATCATAATAGATCTGTCTCAGTTTTGCAGGATCAACGTATGACTCAACAGAAATTGTTCTAGGATTTTTCATATGCTTTTTTGCTATGTGCTCTATATCACCAAAGATAGTGGCAGAAAACAAGAGTGTTTGCCTTTCCTTGGGACAATTTTTTATTATTTTTTCAACATCATATATAAAACCCATGTCCAGCATCCTGTCAGCCTCATCCAAAACCAGGATTTTCAGCTCAGAGAAATTTATTGTTCCCCTTTCCATATGGTCAATAATTCTTCCCGGAGTTCCGACAACAATCTCTGAATTTCTTAAATCTCTTATCTGATGGCCTATATTGACTCCCCCGTAAACAATTGCCACATTCAATTGTTTATACTCAGAAAATCTTACAAAGACATTTCCTACCTGCTCTGCTAACTCCCTCGTTGGAGTCAGAATTAAAACTTGCAATCCTTTGTTGTGTTCAGTTTTTTCTATGATGCCTGTTCCGAATGCAAGAGTCTTTCCCGAGCCTGTGGCACTTCCGCCTATAACATCTTTTCCCTGCAAGACTAGAGGAATTACTTTCTCCTGTATTTCACTCGGCTCGCTGAATCCTTCTTTTTCTAGTAATTTCAAAAGCTGTTCGCTCAAGCCTAACTTTCTAAAACTTTCCATTTTCAATTTGTATCAATGTATGTGAACTCGCCTAGGTATAGTCAAGTTAAAAGAAACTCGTCCAAGCATGGTCAAGTTAAAGAAATAGTGTGCCCTTTTTGATTAGGCTCTATTTCCAACAGTTATCGATAAAAAAAGATGGTTTTCACCGTATTTAAAGTTAAGTAATTGAGTTTTTGTTTAATACTTCTCCCAAAAAACTAATTTTCCTTCGTCGTCCCTCAGAAAAATAGTATCGCCCGTAGGCGTTAATTCTAAGTTAAATGAAGCCTCTTCCTGGCTTTTAAGAACATTAGAAAATTCAGTGTAATTTCTCCCTTCTGCTTTTATTTTCCAGCCATTTATGCTGCAGGAGAAAGAGCAAGCGTTTATTATCGTACTGGAACTTTTTATCTCAATACACTCGGCACATACATCTCCTGATTTCTCGCATAAATTTACATTTTTATCGATGCAGATTTTCCAGGCAGTTAAAAAATCCTCATAATAAGAATCCCTTCCTGCAGGAAAATAATAATTTGCAAATCCATTTTCAATAAGCTCTTGGTTTATGTTCTTGTTGTCCAGGAAAACATATGCGAGAGTTCTATCGTATTTGTCATATCTGTCTTTTCCAAATTTTAGATTCACGGTTTTATTCAAAATTCTGTCCTCGAGAAACTGTTTTGCTTCCCCATAAAGAAACTCGCCGCGCTCCGGAGTGTTGATTCCGAGGAGCCTTATGCTTTCATTTCTGTTTTCTGCCTCTATCGTGTCTCCATCGATAATCCTGTTAACAACAACGGTTTCATCTGTATCTAGAAACTTTGTCAATGCTCTGTCAAGAAATGGATAATTGATAATAAATAATAAAACAATAAGTATGATTAATAACCGGACATCCCGACTCTTTTTCATAAAATGAGGGAGACAGGATTCGAACCTGCGCAAGCACTAAGCTACAGGATCTTAAGTCCTGCCCGTTTGACCGCTCCGGCACTCCCTCATACACTCTTAATAAAAAACGAATAGCTCTTCACTTAAAAAACTTCTCATTTCAAAATCTTTATTAAGTTATTTTCCTTCTTTGCTGAATGAAAGATGTCGTTATTAGACTGCTAAAAAAAGCCATGAAAGAGCTCGACTTTAGGGTAAAGATAAAAGATTCTGAACTGGAAAACCTGATAGAAATCCCTAAGAATCCTGAGCTTGGGGACTACGCTTTTCCGTGCTTCTTTTTGTCAGATAAATCAGGGCTGGACCCCCATGACATAGCTGTCCAGATCAGAGAGGAAATAGGAGAACCGCCTGCAACAGAATTTGAAGATATCCAAGTGTCTGGCCCGTATCTCAACTTTTTCGTGAACAGAAAGAGCCTGGCAAGGCAGGTTGTCTGGGACATAATAGCGCAGAAAAAGAAATACGGAAGGACGAATGTAGGAGATAAAAAAAAGGTAATTGTCGAATTTTCCTCTCCGAACATAGCAAAGCCTTTCGGGATAGGGCATTTAAGATCCACGATAATAGGAAACTCCCTGTCAAACATCCTGGAATTTACAGGGCACAGGGTGACGAGGATAAATTACCTCGGGGACTGGGGCACCCAGTTCGGAAAGCTCCTTTTTGGATATAAAAAATTCGGTTCTGAAAAAAAACTGAACAGAAAGCTGACACAGCATCTTTTTGAAATTTATGTCGAGGCGAACAAGAAAAAATATGAGGAAGAAGCAAGAGAATGGTTTAAAAAAATGGAAAACAGGGAAAAGAGCGCGCTTCTTCTGTGGAAGTTTTTCAGGGACATCTCTATTGAAAATTTCAAGGGAATCTACAAAACCCTCGGAATAAAATTTGATGCTTATGAAGGGGAATCCATGTATAATAAAAAATCAAGAAAGGTCATCGAGCAATTGCAGGAAAAAAGGCTTCTCAGGAAAAGCAAAGGGGCGCTCATAATTGACCTGAACAAGTGGGGCCTTGAAAATGCAGTAATAGAAAAAAGCGACGGTGGAACTCTGTACATAACAAGGGATATTGCTGCAGCCATAGATAGGTACAGGAGATACAAATTTGATAAGATGCTCTATGAAGTTGGCCAGGAGCAGAAATTATATTTCAGGCAGCTCTTCAAAATCCTGGAGTTGATGGGTTACAAATGGGCTCAGAACTGCACCCACGTAGACCACGGCCTTTATCTGGACAAAAACGGAAAGAGATTTTCAACCAGAAAAGGGAAGACTGTTTTTATGGAAGAAATCCTGGAAAAAACAGAACATCTTGCAGAAAAAGAAATAAAAAAGAGAGTAAAAAAAATTTCCAAGAAAGAACTGCAAAAGAGAGCCCTAAAGGTTGCAATAGCCTCTATCTTTTACGGAGATTTGAAAAACAACAGGAAAACTGATGCTATTTTTGATATAAAAAAATTCGTCTCTTTCGAGGGCGATACAGGCCCATATCTGATGTACAGTTATGCAAGGGCAAGTTCAATTCTGAGGAAGAGCGGTGCTATTTTAAAAAAATTCGAGCTGGAGAAACTCGA
>DATEUW010000025.1:0-2110 GCA_035282925.1 Candidatus Nanoarchaeia archaeon | reverse complement strand
AGCCTGTTTCAGTGCATCATCCTTTGTAAGGGTTATAAATGAGTGAATATCCTTCTCAACCCTCTCAATCCTTTTAATAAATTCCAGTGTCAGTTCCCTTGCACTTATCTCTCGTCTTTTTAATTTTTCCTTCAATTCATGAATGGTTAACTTGTATAATTCCATGTTAAATTTCTCCTGTGCTTTATTTTTGTATTCTGTTTTGTGCTGTGATAAAAGACTGCATTGTGCCCAATTAAATTGATGTTTGTAAAGCAAGAAAATAGCCGTTAAAATGATGCTTGATTTTGAAGATTTTGAATTGCTTCAGTTCAGATTTACCAAATACTATTTCTGCTTTCCTTAAAATATTTTTTCCATCCTCATCGTTGTGGCAAGGTAAAACAAAATTCAAAGTATTATCTTCAATTTCAGGATACTTCTTTGAATTTAAAATATTTCCTTCAGCTTTTACTTCGGTCATTATCCGGAAACGGAGTTTCACTGATGCTTTTTCTACATTTCTAACTTTGCTAAAATTTTCTTGCTGTGAAAAGATGGATAAGAGAGTTTGCTTAAACTCATCTGAAACTTCTTTTTCGCTCTCTTTTAAGCGTTCTTCTAAAACTTGCGAAAAAGATTGGCTTATCAGATTCTCAATGCTAATCGTTTCAAAAAAACTACCATAAACAAGACAAATTTTTGTATGGCTCTTTTTTCTTCCCCTGACAAGATAATATACATCTCTTATGGGTAATGAGAAAATATCATTACCAGCTTCTTCCATTTGTTGCTTAATAATACTATTCTCTCCAGTAATAATGTCCTCAATCTTTTTGCTTCGGGAAGGAATAGTTGAATTGAAAGACGAAACAGTATAAGAATCGCTATCTTTCAGTTCAATCAATTCTCCACCGATAAAAATGCTTTTATCTTTATTGAGCCGAATTGCCATATCAGGAAATATCCCCTCATTTCTGCAAGACAATAGATTCTTATTAAATGGGAATTTATCCAGTTTTTTAACCTTTTTTAAAAGATGTTTTTGCTGAAATAGAGAGTGAAAGAAATGGTAAATGGAATACATTATTCTCCAAACAATGTTAATATTTTTTCTTTTTTAGATATAGGTGGGGCAAAGTCAATATCCCATATCTCTTTTAGATTTTCCGTATAAATGTAATCCTTGTAAAAACGAGATACGCTATCTGCTTTATTAATGTGTCTTAGACGATTTTTTATGCAATTTACATTTTCTGAATCAATGTCAATCCCGATAGATTTTCTCTTAAGCTGCTCTGCAACAATTAGTGTCGTTCCTGTGCCTGCAAAGGGGTCTAATACTGTATCTCCAATTTTTGTGGAAGAAAGAATTATTCTTAACAAAAGTGCGATAGGTGATTGCTGTTTGTGAAATCTCTCTCCGTTTTCTTTCCTGATAGCCTCGTCACCTGCAAAATACCCTGATGTTAGCTCGCGAATATCATCCCATACATCTGTGACATACATGCCATCCTCACGCTCATATTTGTAAGCTGGCGGGAGGGGTGGATTAATTCTGAGACGATTAAACACCCTTGGATTTTTCCCTTTTGTAGCAAAAGCAATAATCTGATAATGTTTGCCAAATTTGTTTGAGCAAGGAACTGCTGAGGTTTTTTTCTTCCAGATAATAAGATTTTGCAAAACCCATCCTGTCTTATGCAGGCACTGCAAAACATATTCAGTATTTTTCTCTCTCTGCATAAAATAAATTGCCCCCCCATCAGAAGTTATTTTGTAAACGCCTTTGCAAACTTGCTCCATCATCTGCCAGTATTCATGTTCAGGCAAATTATCATTCCACGAGTTGTATTCTTTATCTTGATTAAATGGAGGATCTAAAAAAGTCAGGTCAATGTTTTCACCCTCCAATATTTGGGATTCTGAAAAATATGTTAAGCAATGTCCCTGAAGAATTTTGTAATTACTCATGATTCTCCCATCCAGTTTATGCCTCTTCTATAATTTTAGGAACCTTGTAATAATTCCTGTCTTTATCGGGTGCATTATCAAGGGAATTACCTTCTAAAAACAATTCCCTATTCACATCATCACGGAAGGTGTTTTTTATTGGCAGGACATGGGATGT
>DATEUW010000024.1:0-7179 GCA_035282925.1 Candidatus Nanoarchaeia archaeon | reverse complement strand
TGGGAAAACTATGATAGGAATAGCACCAGTCGTTATAGCACCAAGAAGAGTTAGTGAAGAACGGAAACAACTAACTGAAGGAGACTTAATACTTCAAGAAAGGTTGAAAAAGGAAGTGTGTAGTCACCTTTACTTAGAGAACTATCCCACGGGATATAGCGGAACTTTTGAACCACTTAGAGATTATAGATGCGGACTTACAGGCAAATCTTGTGTAGCTAAACAAGGAGTTTTAGGAACTTTTGCACTAGTTTTCAGAAATAGTGTGGCTGCTTCTGAAGGACTCAACATAAAAGTTGCAGAGAGATGTCCTTCTAGAGAATTAAATAGCAATCAAAGAGGTAACTAATAAAATGACACAAAACCTATATCAAAGAGCAAAGGAAGGTGCAAGAGCATTAGCATTTGCTACTGGCTTGGCTGCTTTGACTCTTACAGGATGTGGCGATGCTAATCCCAAAGATAGAGCTAATAGAGCAACCTTGATTAGATATGACGGAATTACTGATAATATTTTAGTGGAAAAATTTTATGACAATGATAAAGACGGAGATGTAGAAATATATGTGGTTGGTCCTCCTACGATTTATAGGGGGGAACCATTTGATCCTACCTTACCAGATATTAATAGTAATGAAACAAGAGCATTCGTGACTGCTGATTTGATGGAAAAATTTTATGCAGAACATGGAAAAAATGCTGAAGTGAGTGTTAGTTATGGCTCTGAACGGGCTGGTACAATAATCCTAAGAGGAGCTAAAGGCAGAGTTATGTCCCCCGAAATGCAAAAGAGAGTGGATAGTAAGTACCAAGCAATTAGTTCTGATTTAACAATTCTAGAAAACAGAATTCCGCAAAATAAACCACAACCAAACACAAATTAAAATGACACCAGAAGTAGCAACACAAGAACATGACCCTGTAATGCCAATCTATACTCCGATAGAGTTAGGAAGAGGGTACGATAGAAGAAAACTTATTCAGCATTATGAAACTTTTAGAGATATAGGGCAATGGCTGCAGACTATCCAAAAAGACCCGGAAAATACAGGTGTACGGGAAGACGCCGGAGACTTGCTTCGTACGAATCCCCAGTATTATTTTAAGGCAAACAGATCTCCAAGATCTGATTTGGAAGGTGCCTTATCTGAAGAGCATGATCATCTCGGAGAATATGCCCGTGAGCATTCTTCAACACTTTACGGAAAACTCAAATCTGAAGACTATGTTGGTTTGGTCCAAAGAGTCCCATTATACAAAACAGGAAACAGGGAGCATGATGAATTTGTTGAAGTCATGAACGAAAACAGAAAACTTGCCGAGGCAAGTGAAGACCCTGAAAAAATGGCTGAGTATGTTGGCGGAAAAGTTAAGAACTTCCCGAAATGGGCTCAGATTTCCTATATGAGGCATGGCGAAAGCGATTTGAGGCTAATTTTCCAGTCATATCTGAATTCTGCTAACGCAAAGCTAAGAGCAATCATGCTTGATGAAAAGAGAAATCCAAGAAGCGAATTTTTAAAGGAAGTTTTCGAGGAAAGCCTGAAGGAAGCTGAAACAGAGCTGGATCAAGAAAGTTATTCTGACAAGGAAAAAAATGATATTTGGAAGAGAAACATAAGGCCTTATTACATGGCATTGCTTGAAAAAGGCTACGAAAAAGAAAAGAAAGAAGAAGATGGAGATATCCCGCAGGAAAAGAAAGACAGAGATACAAGAAGAAAAAGGAGAAGGGCAAAGGGCATGCCTTTTTAAAAAACCAAAATGAGAACGCTTAAAAATTTGATTGCTATTGCCGGAATTTCTTTGATAACTACTGCACCCCTTATTTATGGGGGAGGTTATCTTGCCACAGGAGTATCAAATCCTTTGGAATTGAGACAAATATATAAACAAAGGCAAGAAGAAGGAAGAAAACTCTATAATCAGGCAATCGAGTGCTTTGAACAGAAATTTGGAACCTCGGACCAGGTTATGCTTTCTAAATTAACTAGGGCAGATCTGGAAAAAGTTGTTGAGAGATGTGAAGCTTCTGATAAAAGAAGGTAAAATGAGAGTTAACGATCAATTAAAACAATTTGATGTAGATATCACGAGGATCAGAGGTCCATTAGGGTATGCTGATCAAATTTTAAAAGGAGCTTGGTTTAATATTAGGGAAAGACTAAACGTTTATACTGGACTGGTTGCGGGGCTATTTTCTCCTGTTGTGGCAACCAGATATTTAGCTTTTCCTTTTGAATCTGAAAATTTGGAAACAGAAATGATGAAATGGATTTTTTCCTTGCCTGGATTTGTTCTTTCTCCTGTAAGTCTTGCTGTTGGGGCTGCGCTTGGAGCTTCTTCTGCCATAACAATCAGGACAATCAGAGAAGAAAGAGAAAAATCCAGAAAAGATTTGGGTAAAATTCTCGATGTTTATTGATTATTCAATCAAATCCTTCACGAGATTTGCCATTGTTTCCAGAAACTCCTCGGCACGGTCCTGCCAGGCATCTATCTCAACGCCCCTCAGGTTTTTGATTTCTCCGTGAGCGATTTTTTTGTGTAACATGAGAAGGTCACGGTACCAGACGACATACTTCATTTTTAGTTTTCCTGCATCGACAAAAGTCGTTTTTAAATCAACTGCCACGTGCTCAGGGGATGCCGGAGGAATGTTCGCAGCTATCAAAGCCGCATGCGCAGAATCCACCATTGCCCAGTACAATCCCTCTATGGCATTTAACTCAGAGACCTTGCTCCTCATGATGTGCATTGGAGCTCTTTGAAGCGCAGAGTAAATTGCCTCTGGGGTTGATTTTATTTTTCCACGAAGGAGAAGGCTTTTGAGAGGATTGAAAAAGCCAGCCAAGTCTATCATCGCCTCCCCGTATCTCAGGATATTGAGAACCACAGGATCACCCCTCATCAAATCTTCCCACCACGTGCTAAGCTTTACTGTGTTTATGTGAAGGCTCTGCTGATAGGGATTTGCCTTTATGATCTTTTCCAGCTCCTCGCGATACCATGCGATCAGCTCCTCGTCCCAGTTCACAGAAACGTCATCAAGAAGGATTATTATGTCGATGTCAGAGCCTGTTACTGTTGTCTGTTTTGCCGTCGAGCCGAAGAGAACGACGGATTTCACGAGCTTGTCAAATTTTCTGTAAGCCTTGGTTGCGAAATCCATGGCAATATCAGACTCTTTTTTCAGCTGCAGTGTCGGAACATCTTTCGGAAATTTTGTTTTTTTAGAGGCAGTTTTTTTATTTTTGTTTTTTGCCATCATCAACCCTCTTTTATATCTTATAATATATATGATTGAATATACTTTTTAAATATTGCTCGTTCATTTCATTCACTCGGATTGTTATTATAATACTTTTAACACAAAACGAACGAAGTGAGGCTATTTTTTAAATATACAAATTCAAAAATTTACTCCATCGGCCTTCCGGACATCCTGCTTCCCTGTGCGCCCTGAACCTGCCCGCCGAGCTCTTGAGGAAGCCTTGAGAAGCCAGCGCCAAAAGTTTCGTAATGTACCTGCGGAAACATCTGCCCGTAGCCTGAAAAATATCCCTGATAAAGACCAGGTGCCTGAGACCAGTAAGGAGCCATTTTCATTCCGTAGATTGGCGAGCCAACTGCCTCCAAAGTTTCCTGGAAAGGAGGAGTCTTCCAGTGCTGCCACCAGGCAGCTGCCTCCACGATTTTCCTGGCTTCAAATCCTTTTTTTCCGAGCTTTTTCATCATTTCCTTTAAAGGAACATTTCCCATTCCCATCGGAAGCTCTGTATGCTCGAAGCCGAAGTTGTCAGAAAGATGCACATGTTTCAGAAGAGGAGCAACATGCTTTGTTTCTTCTATTATTTCTTTTTCACTGTAGCCGAATTTCCTGAGCATGTTTATATGGCCGACATCCCACGTTGCACCAATCAGCTTCTCGGCCTGTTTTGTTGCTTCGTTCTCTGAAAGCCCGCCATCAGCAACAGCTTTTTTCACGAACTGCTCCCTGGATTTTTCAACAAGATTTTTTATGTCTTCTCCTGTGCTCAATCCGAAGCCTGCAGGAGGGTTTTCTATTGTAAGAATCGGAATATTTTTTCCTTTTAACTTCTTGTAGGTATCCCATGCTGCCTTTCCAAAAGTTTCAGAGGATTTTTCTATTGCAAACTTTTCTATAGGAACATACAGGTTCGGGGCAACCTGCGGATTCTTAAGACCATGAAGAAGGTTGTGCATTGCCTTGGATTGTAAAAATAGGTCAGGGCTGTCAGCCAGGTCTTTTTTGAATTTTTCCGAATATGTCTTAAGAATTTCTCTCTGATGCTCTGTTCCGAATTCGTAAGCCCTGCTGAAAAAGGTATTGATTTGTTTATTCAAATCCTGGAGATATGCCTCTGCATTCCTATAATGCCTTAAAGCTGCTTCCTGTTCCGGAGACAGGGGCTCGCCCTGACGGAGTTTTCCTGTCTTTAAATCCTCAAATAGGTGTTGGATGAGAAGTTGGTGGCCTTCAAGGATTTCATCAGCCCTCTCTTTATTAAATATGACTTGGGAAATTGAGTTATCCCATTCTGTTCTGTTATGTATGTCAAGTTCTTGTTCCGGAGTTAGACGCTGTGGCTCTAATTTTTCTGCTTCCGGATAATATCTTATTTCCGGTTCCAGGGGAGCAAGCCTTCCTGTTTGCTGGTTTATGATAATCATTCTCTGGTATTTTTCCCCTAGCTTTCTTTTTGAGGGGGGAAGCAACTGGCTTCCGGGTATTCCTTCTGCAGAATGGAAATTTACAGGAATATTTCCTTCCGGATTGAGGTCATGGCTTCTTATGAGAATATCTGCGACTTTTCTTTCCATGGCTTCTCTGTCTGTTTCGCTGTATCCTTGCTGGGTTATCCCGGAAACATTCATTCCTGAAACAGGAGCATGTATGGAAACATCCACTCCTGTCAGCTTGCTCAAACGATTAACTTCTTTCAGCTGCTGCTTTGGTATTGAATCAAAAATCTCGGGGGAAACAGCTTCGATTTCAACCTGCTTTACGCCGGAAGACAATTTTAAAGAAACTTCCTGAAGAATGTTTGCAGATCTCGGGTCTGTCGTCATTCCAAGACTTCCTGCAGTTATGTAATTGTTGGAAGGATCCAAGCTGGAATATCCCCCCTGATAGATGTCAGAGATTCTGTAGCCTCTTTTTTCTGCCATGTTTATTGGTAACCAAGATTAATTTATATAGTTTACGACGAAGTTATAATTTATTATAATAAAATTGTCTTGGTTGTTTATGTCATTATGAGAATCTTTAACTAAATTGCCGAAATAAAATCAACTCTTCGGCAACTTTGGCCTGTATTTTTCGTATTTTGCCTCTGGCCTTTCGAAAGGATTATTCCTCCTTTCTTGCCTTTCCCTTTCTGTATTAAACCTTTCCGGACTTTCAAATCTCTCTATGCTTTGGGATTCGATTTTTGGCTCTGATTGCATGAAAAATCTTTCCTGACTGATTTCCTCCCTAAAACCACCGGTTCTTCCTGCCTGTGTTAAATCTATTCTTTCTGGCATGCCTCTTGCTCCCGGCTCTGCAAAATATTTTGGTTCCCCGTTTCCTGCAGCTCCTTGAACATATTTGAATTCATCTTTTGATTCCTCGGTGCCAGCGGTTGTTCCTGTTTCCCTCGGAATTCCACCGACGAAAATCGGCCTTGGCTGGCTTCCCGCAATCCTTTCAAGAATAGGCGCTCCGGCAGTTTGTCCTTCCTGGAGTTCCATAAACTGATGAAATTCCAAAGCATTAAGGTTCAGATTTGAATCGTCGACTTCCTCTTCGAGCTCTGATTCCTCCTCGTGTCCCTCTGTTTCAGGATTTTTAAATAAGGAGCCCAATTCCGAGAGTCTTTCTTCACTAATTTTCTTTTCCTGATTTTTCTTCCTTAAATTGGCCACGCTTGGGCGATTTTCTTTCGTTTTTGGCATTAACACGAAAGGCAGAAGAAATATATAAAGTTAGTCATTGAAATAAACCCCACATCTTTCTAAAAATGCTCCGTGTTCCAGTCCCAAAGCATGCACTTGTTCATGTCTTACTAAATCTTTATTATTGATGTTGTTTTCTGGTATCAGTATTGTATGAAATCCCGGCACATAAGTTCCTCCACAGCCCCACCTCTGAAATCTTTTGCTCATACCAAAACATGGAAGTCCGTTATTTAATGGCCAATTTAATTTTAAGTAATATGGCTCACTGGCTTTTATTTGGGTGCATTTCTGCATTCTTTTCCATTCGGTTTCATACCATTTTGGCTTGTCGTATGGCGCAGCCATGGAAAGGGCAATTCCAGCTAATCCCAATTTTACCAAAAGCGTTATTTCTAATATTCTTTTAATGCTTGTCTTTTTTTCCAAACCCATGGAGATTCTTAATTTTTATGAAGAGAAATTTATAAAGATTCTCGTGGTAAAATTCAAGAATCAGGTATAAGAAGGCATTCCGTGGGCTTTTTTGTAGGTGTCAAAAATCTTGAACGTTGTTTCCTTTGCTTTTTCTTCTGCGAGCGGCCTTAGACTCGCCTCTTCTGCAAAAGATTCTTTTTCAGGCCACCATTTTTCTTTTTTTCCTTTTTTTTCTTTAGGTTCAGCACTCGGTTTGCCATAGCCTCCGACCAATGCCACAAAAGGATTTGATTGGTCTGTTGATTTTTCCTCTGCTTTCTCTGTTTTCTGCTCTTTCATTTCTTTTTCATCTTTTTCCTCGAGGAAGAAGTTTATCTCGTCCTGGATTTTTTCCAGGCTTTCCCCTGTGGCTCCCTCGATGAGTCTCAAAACATCCTCTACGTCAGAAGCCTCGAGCTCTTCCTCAAATTTTTCCAGCTCCTCTGAGTTGAGGACATACGCCTTGAAGGAGATTTCAGCTCTTCCGCCAAAAGCATAGTGTGCCTGCTGGGAAACACGTTGGGGAATGCCGCGGAACTTGAATTCCACAAGGGTGCAAAAATAATAATCCCTCTTGATTTTCAGCCTCTCAAATTCCTTCGGAAGCATCCCGGAAAGGGCTTCTTCCTGCGGTTTTAGTTTCTGTTTCCCGAGAAGAGTTAGTTCCAAGAGAATAGTGTTGAACGCCTTGACGAGCGCAGGCTCTCGGCCAACCTCCTTCATCTCCAGCTGCTGTGCCGCCCTCAGGTAAGGCTTAGCCCA
>DATEUW010000023.1:0-2273 GCA_035282925.1 Candidatus Nanoarchaeia archaeon | reverse complement strand
CAATACACATTTTTATACAACAATTAGAGAATAGATACAAGGAACTCGATCCAACTCGTGATACCCTAGTTGTCTGCGAGCGCGGCATCCGTAGTCAGGACGCTTGCTGGTTTCTTAGTGATATGGGATTTAAGCAGCTTTTTCACCTAACTGGAGGACTGAGTGTGTATAAGGGTCCACAGAAGGGGACAAGGGTTGGGAATCCAGATTAAGATAGGAGTAAAAATTGTCGCTGTTGAAATAAGTAACTTCTGACTCATGTTAGTTACTAATTTTCTTTTATGGCGGTTTACAACTAGTTGACCTTATGCATAGGGAGCATTAAAAACCAAATCTTTTGCTTTCCTGGATTCCATAGATAGCTTAATCTCTAAAGAATTATTTAATCGCCATATCCATGAAATCATCTTTCTATAACATCAACCCTCTTGAATTTCAGGTATTTATATTTTCCATCGACCGAAGGAGCCAGTTCGTCAAGAAGAATCTGATTTTTTGGAAATCGTTCCCTCATTGCTTCAACAAGTAGTTTATGAAGCTTAATTGTTCCAAGAAATATGTAATTGGTTTTTTTTGAATCGAGAGCTGAAAAAAGTTCTTCGACCATTCTTCCTATGCTTTTTAAAACCTCTCCCCTTTTCTCTGCTAAGGCCAGGGAGTTTTTATCCTCTGCTGCTTTTTTAGGAAAAGGCTTTGCCTCTCCGATTTTTCTGTAGTCGTCAACAAACTCAACTGAAATGGGAGCCAATTTGCATATAATCTTCTCAGTAAGAGGGTAATATTTTACATTTTCTTCTATGTAAAGCCTATCGGGTTTTTGCATCATTTTTTGATTGTAATTAGCCACGGAGGACAAAGAGCGCATAGAGAAAAGAAAAAAACAAAAATTTAATTTTTTTAAGTCTTTCCTCCTTATTCTCTGTGCTCTCTGTGGCTAAAGTTTTATTTTCCAAATAGCTTTCCGAGTTTTATAGCAAGTCCCATATCTCCATATAGTTTTAGCTTTCCTGTCATAAATGCTGTCTCTGCTTTTAACTCTCCAGTAACTAACTTGACAAAATTCTCATCTGACATGCTCACAGTACATTTAGCTTCGCTATTATCTTCTCTTACACCAAGCGTATCTTTTCTAAGATCTACTATCCATGTCCCTCCGTTGGGCCCATTTAATACGAATTTATAAACTGCAGCTATCTGAGAGAACTCATCAGATTTTTCTACTATTTTTTTCTGCAACTTCTCAAAAATTTCTTTGGGTATAGTCATTTTTCTTGTTGATCTCCTTAAATCGTTTATTCCATATTTTACCATTCATCGTATCTGCGTTCTATTGGGTATAGGGAACTCAGCGAATTGACGATTACCCTTTAGAAGTTTAAAATTTTTAAAACTTATTTTGTAAGGTTAAGAACTATGATTATTACAAATCCAAAGAGGTATCAGGTAATTGTAATCGGCGCAGGGCACTCAGGGTGCGAGGCAGTGCTTGCTGCCTCAAGAATGGGTTGTAAATCCCTTATGCTTACAGCGAATATTGATACGATTGGGCTTATGTCGTGTAATCCCTCAATCGGCGGTGTTGGGAAAGGGCATCTTGTAAAAGAAATAGATGCACTTGGGGGCGAGATGGGAAGGGCAGCGGATGCAACAGCTATTCAATTTAGACGCCTCAATACAAGTAAAGGACCTGCTGTTCAAGCTTCGAGAATCCAGGCAGACCGGCAGGCGTATAAAGCATACATGAGAAAGGCATTAGAGTCTGAGGAAAATATAGATATAAAGCAGAGAATGGTGGAGGGATTTCTAGCAGAAGGTGGTAAGGTAGTTGGTGTAAAAACTAATCTAGGAGAATATTTTCTAGCGGATGCTGTCGTTGTGACTCCGGGCACTTTTCCGAACGGCCTTATTCATATAGGACAGACAAGGATTTCTGCAGGGCGTGCGGGTGAAGCTCCCGCACATGGAATTTCAGATTCATTTGAGAGTCTCGGTTTTAAAATTGGAAGATTAAAAACAGGAACTCCACCTAGGCTAGACGGGAGAACTATTAACTGGGCAATACTTGAGCCTCAACCTGGAGATTCTGACCCAAAGCCATTTTCGTTTTCAAACGATAAGATAGAGAGGGAACAGCTTCCCTGCTATATAACATATACAAATGAAAAAACCCATGAAGTAATCAGAAAAAATCTTCACAAATCTCCTCTTTACTCCGGTGTTATCAAAGGTATAGGACCTAGGTACTGTCCATCAATTGAGGATAAGGTTGTTAA
>DATEUW010000022.1:0-2003 GCA_035282925.1 Candidatus Nanoarchaeia archaeon | reverse complement strand
AAATACCTGAGATAAACAAATATTTAAATTAAAATTTCTTATTAAAATCACTATGGCCAGAAAAAGAGGGCTTAAACATCACATAATTCATAAGAGCAGGCTCACCCTGCTGCTTGTATTAAAAGTATTCTTTCTTTTGCTCTCGTTCCTTGTCGTGATGGCAATACTTTCATTTTTCTCTCCCTGGGCTAATTTTACTGAAATTACGGCCCTGAACATCATAATGTGGGTTATAGGCCTGGCAATAGCAATCCTGCTGTATCTTTTTTTGATAGTCAGGATACTTAATCTTCTGAAGTTTAGGAGATAACAGGAACAATAAAAATGCCGACAATAACTCTTTCCATAGATGAAAAAGTAAAGAAGGTTCTTGAAAAAAGAGCCAAGAAGAACCTGATGACTCTTAGAGAACAGGCCGAGGACATCATAAGGAGAAGCGCTGCAAATTACAAGGCAGGAGCAGACCCTGCGCCCAAAACAGATGACAGGCTTGTAGAGGTTTTTTCAAGGCATAGAAGAAAAAAGAAAAGGTAACTTTTAATAACAATAATAATTAAATATATCAGAAAATTTATTTCCGTATGGTTAGCTCTGCGTCAGTATTGATGGATCCAGAATTCAAAGCCATTCTGGCAGAAATTAATGCTAGGAACCTCCCCATGGGGGAGCTCTTGGAAGAAAAACTTGCGCCTTTACAATTAAAAATTTCTGAATCCCCTGGACAGTTGATGGGTGCGGTAACTAGAAATTACAAGCAAAGTTCATTCGGAATAAAGTCGGTAAACTATCTTCTGGAGACAACCCTCTATGCAGGAATCATAACTCCTGAAACAAGATTTGTAACCGAAAGACCCTCATTACTTGAGAATCCTTTTTCATTTGCATTCATCTCTGGAATAAAAAACCCATGTTCTCTAGATGTTCGCTGTCTTACACAGACTGAAGAATTCAGAAAAAATGAAAGAGGGGAGTTTAATTTATTTTCCGCAAACATCGCCCATCTTTTGTATTTCATGGAACGCCCGCCAAGAGTGCCGCAGAATGGAATTGGTGAGGGGTGTTTTCCATCAGAAGCCATTACAACACAAACCGCGAAACCCAGACTTGAAGTCTATACAGGAAATGAAGAAACAATTCCCTTTCTACAAATTGATCTGGCAGGATGGCAGTATGCCTCTCTTTCCAAGATTCTTGGATACGATTTGCCCATAACAGAGAAAATAGACAAGAGAATAGAGCAGGAACAAATGGAAATTTATGAGTTGGTAGTCAGAGCTGAAAAAGAAGTCAAAGATTTAACAAGAAAAAGAGATGCCAGAGTTGAATTGGCAAGGGAAACAGGGGGAATAATTCCCCACGAATTCCATACGGAAATGACGAATGAGAACATTGAAAAATTCAGACACAATCCTGCAATTCGGCAAGCCAGGGATCATTTAGAAACACTTGTTAAAACAGCAATAAGAAGGGGATATCATGAAAACGGAAAAACAGTGCACAGGAAGCTAGACGCTGGAGTTAATCAAACCCTTTATTTAAAAGAATTCTTTTCTCATAGAAAAGCCGAACTTAAATTGTAAATTTCAGATATAGGAAGGCGGCTCTTTTCTTTCACCTGCAGAAGTGCGGAGGCCCATTAAGTCCTTCTCCTCTAGCTTCTTCATCTTCTCCCTTATGGCTTCCCTGATGAACTCTGTCTTTGTCATGTAATTGTGCTTTTTCATGACACCTTCGATGGCTTTCAGAAATTCCTTTTCCAGCTTAAGGCTTATGTTTTCCATTTTTATTCCTTTGGAGTTATACCAAGTAATACCTGATACTACTTAATAATATACAAACTCTGAACACACCGACTCTTATTTAGCTGTTATTGGTATTACTTAATAACATTTAGTAATATTTAAACAAATATAATCACTTTTTGGTTAAAACAGCAAGTGCAACAGCCGCAAAGAACAGGCCCACGTCCCTGAAAACTATGATGAAAGCTCCTAAATTTCCAA
>DATEUW010000021.1:0-48394 GCA_035282925.1 Candidatus Nanoarchaeia archaeon | reverse complement strand
GAAAGTATTCGGCAAATGCCCCTTTTCATTTGAGGAGGAAATTCATGAGCGCAAATCTTTCGAAAGAGCTGAGAGAAAAATACAAGAAGAGAAGCCTTCCCCTAAGAAAAGGGGATATGGTAAAGATTATGAGGGGCAAGTTCAGGAAGAAAACAGGAAAAATAATTGCAGTCAACATAAAAAGAATGAAAATAGAAATAGAAGGCATGCAGATAAAAAAGCAGGACGGTTCGAAGGCGAATGTGAAATTTAATCCTTCATTTTTGCAGATAACAGAATTGAATCTTGAGGACAGGAAGAGAAATGAGTCTTTGGTAGGCCAAAAAAATAAATCAAATAAAACAGAAGGAGAAAACAAAAATGCACCTTAAGAGGCAGGAAGTTCCAAAAAGCTGGCCTGTTTACAGGAAAGGGACGAAATATGTAGTAAGACCGGATAGCAATCTTGAAGCAGGAATGCCCTTGCTGGTAATTCTGAGAGATGTCCTAAAAATAGTCCAGAACAGGAAAGAGGCAAGAAGGGCTGTTTTCCTGAAGCAGATTCTTGTGAACAACAAAATTCCAAGAGACGAAAAGAGCCCTGTTCTTCTTTTTGACACAATTTCCCTGATTCCTGCAAAAAAAAATTACAGGCTGGACCTCTCTGAAAAGGGAAAATTCAAATTAAGGGAAATAAATGAAAGCGAGGTGAACAGGAAACCTGCAAAAGTGATGAACAAGAAAATATTGAAAGGAAAGAGGATACAGCTGAAT
Organism: Candidatus Nanoarchaeia archaeon; assembly: GCA_035282925.1. Lineage (GTDB taxonomy): Archaea > Nanobdellota > Nanobdellia > Pacearchaeales > GW2011-AR1 > ASMP01. The sequence goes on along the minus strand of DATEUW010000021.1, from coordinate 47,641 downwards.
CTCCAGGACGGGAGAAATTTCCTCTCAGACATGAAATGCGAGGTTAACGATTCTGTTTTGGTCAATTTCAGGGAAAAGAAAATAGAGAAGTGCCTCCCGCTGAAAGAGGATTCAAAGGCAATGGTGTTTGCAGGCAAACACTCTGGGAAAAGAGGGAATATAAAAACCCTCGACAGAAAGAAGAAGATTGTGGAATTAGAGACAGATGACAAAGAAAAAATAAACGTTTTGCTTGAACAGATAATAGTCACAGAATAAAATGAAAAACAAAACAGGAATAAGAGAACCAAGAATAGAGAAGGTTGTTCTGAGCGTAGGCGGGACAGGGGAAAATCTTGAAAAGGGCGTCAGGCTTCTGAAAATGCTCACCGGGAAAAAGCCGGCAAAAATGATGTCAAGAAAAAGGATACCTGCCTTAGGAGTAAGGCCTAAGCTGGAAGTAGGAGCTGTCGTGACCTTGAGGGAGAAAACAGGAGAGATGCTGAGAAAACTCCTGGCAACAAAAGACAATACCCTGAAAAGGAGCCAGGTGAGCGAGAATAGTTTTTCATTCGGAGTCAAGGAATACATAGAAATTCCCGGGATGGAGTACCAGAGAGATATAGGGATTATGGGATTTGATGTTACCGTAACCTTCAAAAGAGCAGGAAAAAGGGTAAAGCTAAAGAAGATAAAGCGGGGGAGAATACCGAAGAGAAACGAGATAGGCAGAGAGGAAATAATAAAATTCATGGAGGAGGAATTTAAAACAAATTTCATTTAAAACATTAAAATGACAGCAAGCGACTGGAAAAAGATTTTGAAACAGCTTGAGAACAAGCCGGAGAAGATGCAGAAATTCCTGAAACACAACAAGCCGAGAGACAGAAAGACAGGGATTGCGGTAAAGAAATGCGAGCGTTGCGGCAGATTCGGGGCCCATATAAAATCATACGGATTAAATTTATGCCGGCAGTGCTTCCGGGAGATTGCGGAAGAGATCGGCTTTAAAAAATACAGTTAAAATGATAACTAAATTAAATGACAAAGGGAAATTGATTGTCAAGAAACCGTAGGTGTCTTACAAATGTCACAAGATATTGTTGCCGATGCTTTGAACATGGTGAGGAATGCGGTAAAGGCAGGAAAAGAAACCCTGGAGATAAATAGGATTTCCTCATTGCTTATAGAAATATTGAAGATAATGAAGCAGAAAGGAGCGATAAAAAGATATAAGATAGACTCAAAAAAGAAGGCTGTTGAAATTGATATGGGAAAAATTTTCGAATGCAGAGCCATAAAGCCGAGATTTACAGTTAAAAAAGACCAGATTGAAAAATACAGGAGAAGATTCCTGCCTGCAAGGGATATAGGAACGATAATAATCTCGACAAACAAAGGGCTCATCACGCATGAGGAAGCTATGGAGAAGGGGACAGGAGGATCCCTCATAGCATACTTTTATTAAAATAAAGAATGAGAAAAGAACTTTATAAAAAAATAGAAATCCCTCAAGGAATCGAGGCAGAGGTAGAGGGAAATATGCTGAAAGTTAAAGGAAGCGAAGGAGAAATATCAAAAAAATTTAACATAAAAAATCTTGAATTCGGGATAAAAGACGGAAAAATAATCGTGGGAAACAAAAAATCAACAAAAAAAGAAAAGAAGATGATGAATACCGTAGCAGCCCATATAAAGAATATGATAAGGGGAGTTCAGGGAAAATTTGAGTATGAGCTGGTGGCTGTTTTCAGCCATTTTCCGATAAGCGTGGAAGTAAAAGGCCATGAGGTGCTCATAAAAAATTTTCTGGGGGAGAAAATCCCGAGAAAAACAAGTGTTCCTGCTGGTGTTGAAATAGAGGTAAAAGGAAATCTGATAAAAATCAGGTCAGCAGATAGGGAGCTTGCGGGGCAGGCTGCCGCAAATCTTGAAACAGCGACGAGAATAAGGTCGAGGGACAGAAGGATATTTCAGGACGGGATTTTCATGACAAAAAAAGCAGGAAGGGAGATATGATGAAATTTTTAAGAAGAAATACAGGATTCCACATTAGAATCGGGAAGAAAAGGAAAAAGAAGCAGGTCTGGAGAAAGCCAACAGGAAGGGATAACAAGATGAGAGAGAGCAGAAAAGGAAGGCCTCCCTTAGTCAGCATAGGATACAAAAGGAAAAAGGAAAAAAAGAATATCCTCATGGTTTACAATCTTCAGAACCTTGAAAATGCTGGAAAAAACGACATATTAATCTTGGGAAAAATCGGCAGGAAGAAGAAGATTGAAATCTTGAAAAAAGCTTTGGAGATGAAGGTAAATTTTCAAAATGTAAATATCGAGAAATTTCTGAAAAAAGTTAAGGCAGGTGGCAAGAATGGACCTAAGTAAAAAAAAGAGACTGGCGAAGAGAACCCTCAATGTCGGGGAAGACAGGATAGTATTCCTGGAATCGAGGCTGGAAGAGATAAAAGATGCCATTACAAAGCAGGATATCAGGGATCTCCTTAAGAGCGGGGCGATAATGATAAAAGAAAGAAAAGGAAGAAGAAAAGTTCAGAGGAGAAGGAGCAGGAGCACAGGGAATATACGCAGAAAAGCCAGGGGAAAAAAGAGGGAATACATAATTCTCACAAGAAAGCTCAGGAGATATCTGAAAAGTCAGGCGTCTAAAGGAAAACTTCCCAAAGAGAATCTCACAAACATGAGAAAAAAGATAAGGAACAGGGAGTTCAGAAGCGCGGCCCATATTAAAGAGTACATTGGAGGAATTCAAAAATGAGGACCCTGAAGCGCAGAAGGAAAGAAGGAAAAACAGATTATGGAATCAGGATAAAGCTGCTCAAGTCAGGAGTCCCCAGGATTATTTTCAGGAAAAGCAACAGATACATAATCGCGCAATATGTTATCAGCAATGAGGCGAGAGACAGCGTTGTTGCAGGAATTACTTCCAGAATACTGCTGAAATACTCATGGCCTGAAGACATGAGGGGGAGCCTTAAATCCATTCCAGCATCTTATCTGACAGGGCTTTTTTTCGGGAAAAAAATAATGGAAAAAAAACTTGAAACTCCGATTCTGGACATAGGGATGATAAGAAGCGTGAATAAAAACAGGGCTTTTTCATTCATCAAAGGGCTGATCGATGCAGGGGTTAAAATAAAGTGCAGCGAAGAGGCTTTCCCTAAGGAAGAGAGGATCAAGGGGAAAAATCTGAAGAGGGATTTTTCAGTTATGTTTGCAAAAATTAAAAAACAAATAGAAGAAAACGCTGTAGCGACATCGTTTAAAGAAAAATAAAATGAAAAAAAGCAAGGCAGAAAAACAGGATTTTGAGGATGTGAAAAAAACAGTCAGAGCGCACGGAACAATGGACGAAGAGGAAGCTGAAAAAATGGCTGAAAAGGCGGTGGATGTCACTGAAAAACTTGTTGAATCTGAAAACGAGGAAATGAAAGAGGCAGATTCCCTAAAAGTCATAGAGGCAGTGGTTGAAGGAAAATTAGGAGCTGTGCCGATAAAGGTAGAAAGAGGCATGTTCGGAATCAAGAGCAGGGAAGAATCTGTCTCGGGATGGGAGCCGAAAACAAAGCTCGGAAGAGACGTAAAAAACGATAAAATAACAAACATAGATGAAATTCTGGAAACAGGCAGGAAAATTCTCGAAGAGCAGATAGTCGATAAGCTTCTGAATCTCAAAACAGACTTGATCTTGATAGGGCAGGCCAAGGGGAAATTCGGAGGTGGGAAAAGACGTGCTTGGCGACAAACCCAGAAAAAGACACAGGAAGGAAATGTTCCCACTTTCTCGACCATGGCTGTTGTCGGGGATGGCGAAGGACACGTCGGTATCGGAGAAGGGGGAGCCAAGGAGACTCTTCCTGCGAGAGACAAGGCGATAAGAAAAGCAAAACTTAACATTATAAAAATCGTGAGGGCATGCTCTGGCTTTGATTGCGCTTGCAATGAGCAGCACACTGTTCCTTTCAAAGTTACAGGAAAATCCGGAAGCGTAAGAGTCATTCTTATTCCAGCTCCACAAGGAACAGGATTGGTAGTTGCTGGAGAACTCAAGAAAATTCTTAAGCTTGCAGGAATTAAAGATATTTACAGCAAAACTTTTGGAAGGATAAGAACAACTTTCAACCTGATAAAGGCGGGTTTTGATGCTTTAAAGAAAACAAATCTAAAAATAAAATGATATGCGTTATAAGAATACACGGGAGAGTGGGGGTTGATAGAAAGGTAAAAGAGACACTGGAAAGGCTAAGGCTCGGAAAAAAATACACTTGTGTTGTAATTGCAAATCCGAATAAAGAGCAGGTTGGAATGATAAAAAAAGTCAGGGATTTTGTTGCCTCTGGAGATATGAAAAAGGATGTTTTTGAAAAACTGATAGACAAAAGAGGCCGGAAAATCGATAAAAAAAAGAGTATTGATTCAAAAAAAGTTGTTGAAGAGCTTGAGAAAGGAAAAATCTATGAATCTCTGAATCTAAAGCCGTTTTTTAGATTACATCCTCCGAGAGGCGGAATAAACAGCAAGCTGCATTTTCCAAAAGGAGTTTTGGGGGACAATAAGGAAAAAATAAATGACCTTGTTTTGAGGATGTTATAAAATGATGAATGAAATCAAAAGATGTATAAAATGTGGAGAACCAGTAAGCAATTTTAATCATGATTTATGTTATGATTGTTTTTCGGATAAGGAAGATGAAGATGCAGAGTTTACAGCAGAAGACCATTTTGAATCTAATTTACTAGAAAATAAAAATTATTCAGTTTACATTATGTTATATGAAAACAAAGAAAAAATAGGATTTACTAATGATCTAAATTCAAGGACGATAGAAATTAAAAGGCAGTATCCAAATAATAAATTAGTTTATTTTAGAGAATTTTCTACCGAATCAGAAGCAAGAAGATTTGAAGCGTGGCTAAAAGAACTATCCAAAAGAGAAAAAACAAAATTTATTGCTGAATTTCAAAATAAATTAAATAGAATTGAAAAAATATAAAATGCCATTAAAAAAAACAAAGAAAAGAAAAAAAGCCTCGAGAATGCATGGAAGAGGCCAGGGCACCCATGGATGGGGGGCAAGAAAAAAGCACAAGAAGTCAGGGCACCGTGGAGGAAAAGGTATGGCCGGCACAGGGAAAAGGGCTGACCAGAAAAAGACCCTTGTGACAAAACTTTACGGGCACGGTTATTTCGGAAAAAGAGGGATTACGAGCAAGAGAACATGGGAAGACAAAAGGCACAGGATTAATCTGGAAGATGTCGAGCTGAACATTGAAAGCTTCGTGAAAAGAGGGATTGCAAAAAAAACTGAAAAGGGAATCGAGATAGACCTCTCCGACTATAAGATTCTCGATTCTTCCAAGGAATATGCACTGAAAAATAAGTTAATTATAAAAGCAAAGGAAGCTTCCAAATCTGCGATAGAGAAAATTAGGAGAACGGGCGGAGAAATTTTATTGCTGAAAAAGAAGGTTGAGATAAATGACGGTAATTGATAAAAAAACTTAAGGTGTTAATAAAATGCTGAATAAACCTAATAGCATATGTTTAAGTTTTGTCGGTATTAAAATAAATTCTTCTTGCAACATAATAATATAAAATGGCAGATTTAAGGAGCATCTTCGGTTTTATTCCTGAGGTAAGGAAACCTGAGGAAAAAAAAGTCGGGTTCAACACAAAATTGAAATGGACCCTTATAATTCTCGGCGCTTTTTTTGTTCTTGCGAACATACCTTTATTCGGCCTTTCCGAAAATGCACTTTCCAGGTTTGAATATCTCGCGATAATCCTGGGAACAGATTTCGGAAGCATAATCTCTCTCGGCATAGGGCCAATAGTTACAGCTTCCATAATCCTCCAGCTATTGAAAGGTGCCGAGATAATAAAGATAGACACAACCACAGACGAAGGAAAAAAATTTTTCCAGGGAATACAGAAACTCCTGGTCTTGTTTTTCATAATTTTTGAGGCTGTTGTCTTTGTTTTCATGCAGGGGCTTCAGGCTCTTCCTGGCCTGGAATATCTCCTGGTTTTTCAGCTGATTTTGGGGGGCATTGCAATCTTTTACATGGATGAGCTGACGCAAAAATGGGGCTTCGGCTCTGGAGTCAGCCTTTTCATAGCTGCAGGGGTTTCCTGGAGGCTCATAACGAGCGCTTTCCAGTTCATAGACCAGCAGGGAAGAAACTGTCTGCTTGGCTTCAAGACAGTTCCGTGCTCTGGAAAAGTCCTTGTTCTGATACAGTCTGTGATAAACAGGTTCCCTGTTGAGCTTTTGTCTGCAGCTGTGGCGATAATTGCCACGATTGCCATTTTCCTTCTGGTCGTGTGGGCGCAATCGTTAAAAGTTGAGATTCCTCTTTCCTTCGGCAGAATAAGAGGGTATGCGATAAAATGGCCTCTCTCATTTTTCTATGCTTCTGTTATTCCTGTCATATTTACTGCAGCGCTGATTGCAAACATACAGCTGTTTGCGGGAATTGTTGAAAATGCGGCAAATCCCTGCCTTGCAGGCCTGGAATGCGCAGGAATTTCAAAGGTTGCTTCTTATTTCACATTTCTTGGAAGGTTTGTCCAGGGACAGCCGATTTCTGGCTTAGCTTTCTGGATGGGCTCCACAAATCTCCTTGAATTGATAATAAGGGGGGGATTTTTGCCTGTATTTCTGATTCAGGGATTTACACATATATTGTTTTTCATGTTTTTCTCAACCCTGTTCGCTGTTTTCTGGGTGAAAACAGCCGGCATGGATGCAAAAAGCCAGGCCCATAACATCTCTTCCTCTGGATTACAGGTTGCTGGTTTCCGGCAGGATGAGAGAATAATTGAAAGCATCCTTGACAGGTATATAATGCCCCTCACGATAATGGGCGGACTTGCAATAGGCCTCCTCGCTGCGCTTACAGACCTCCTTGGTGCTTTGGTTTCAGGAACAGCAATCCTTCTTGTCATAATGATAATGTTCCAGTTCTATCAGAACATTGCCCAGCAGCACCAGATGGACATGTCTCCTATGATGCGAAAATTCATAAAATAATAAAAATAAAGTTTCTAATGCAGAAAAACTTCAGCTTATTTTTAAGATATAACAAATTATTTTAAACTTTTTAATCTGTTTTCACATAATATAAAAATTTTAACAATGTCCATAAACCCAATCTTTAAAAACTATTTTTGTTTCAGACTGAAATGGACAAAAAAGGAAGCTTCGGATTGATTTTCGTGGTGATGGTCGCTTCTCTTGCAATAGCTGCGTTCTGGAACAGCCTCCCATTTATAAAAAACTCTGTTGGTGCTGTTCTTAATCCGACTGCGGGCGCTCTTCTTAATCTGGATTTAACATTCGGAATGACAATTCTTGTTCTCCTCTTGTCTGTCTTCATGACTTTAATCCAAAAATATACCACAGACCAGAAAACCCTCAGGGAAATGAAGGAAGAACAGAAGAAATTGCAGCAAGATATGAAAAATTTTCAAGTCGGCTCCAAAGAGCACACAGAGCTAAGCATGAAATCCATGAAATCCATAGGGCCGATGTTCAAGCTCAGCATGAGGCCGATAATTTACACAGCAATACCGATAATTCTCCTTTTCAGGTGGTTCACAGACTACTTCGCCCTTGTTGATTTCAGATTCTTCGGATTTTTAAGCTGGTTCTGGTTTTACCTTTTAGGGTCAATTATATTCAGCTCTGTACTGAGAAAGGTTTTAAAAGTAGTTTAATGGTTTAATTTCTAAAGGCATTTTTTAATATGGAACAGGAAAAGAAACAGGAGTTGATTTTCAGGCTCGGGATGTTTGAGCAGCAGATTCACCAGATGCAGGAGCAGATGGAAGCTGTGGAAAAAGGGATAAATGACCTTGGTTCCCTGAATTTCGGGCTTGATGAGCTCAGGGGCTATGTCGGTAAAGAAATTCTCTCTCCTCTCGGAAAAGGGATTTTTGTAAAAACAAAACTTGCATCAGAAGATCTGACAGTTGATATCGGAAGAAGAAATTTCGTGAAAAAGAGCATCCCTGAAACAAAGGAAATAATAGAAGAGCAGATAAAGAAATTAATAATTATCAAAAAAGAGATTAATGGAAATCTGGAAAAAATCAGCGATGAGATGAGAAAAAGCCTCGAGGAGTTTAAAGAGTGAGTTTTAAAATAAGAGGATTATTCTGTTAGATTAATATTTATCATAACATTAAACTAATCATATTCAGCATATTTTATTAAATTTTAAGATTTATCTTTTAGAAATTCTTCTTACAAAAGTGCTGTATTTCATCAATCCAAGCTCTGTTATAATTCCTGTGGTGTATTTTTTGTGGACAAATTCAAAGGCAGGATTTCTGATTTTTATGTTTCTTGGAGCCTTGTCCCACACTTCATTGAGATTTCTCTGCTCGATGGGGACTTTTCTCTTTGTGAATTTCCAGGAATCAGCCGCGATATAAAAAGGAATTTTATGGATTTTTGCAAGTTCTGCAACAGTCTTGGATCCTATTTTATTGATTATTCCTTCTTTTAGAAGAGCATCTGCACCAAGAAAGACTTTATCTGCATAAATCCTATCTTTTTTGTTTTCTTTTTCAAGCGCCATTGCAAATCCTGAATCGACGAACATGGTGACTTTTATTCCTGCTTTCCTTAATTCGCTTGCTGTTTTTCTTCCCTGGTAAAGAGGCCTCGTTTCAGTCGTGTAAACTTCAAATCTTTTTCCTTTTTTATGCGAGTAGATAAGCGCCCTGGAAACATTAGTGGAGTGGCAATGCGTAAAAATTACCCTGTCATTTTTTATTAATCCAAAAACAAACCTGTTTATTTTTTCTTGAGCATAAGAAAAGTGTTTTATAATTTTTCCATATGGATATTTTTCAGCCATTTGAAGAACACGGTCCATCATTGGTTCTGTAGGTCTGGAATCCAGGAGAATTTTCCTGGTTTTTCTGCTTGGGAACAAATGATAGGCAGCCAATGCCGCCTTTGCGATACTGCTTGCGCCCTGTATCTTGACATTTTTTATGTCACTGACAATCTTATAAAACCTCTTTTTCTTAGTTAAACCCATAATTTATAGTAATAATTTATAATATTTAAACTATTAGTCGGAAATTGGCTTAAAGGTTCTTATTAACTATTTTTTATAAATTTTAACAGCTCCCTCACTAACATTTAAAAATTTACTTTTTTTATTAGAGATATGTTAGAGAGCATGTTCAATCCGAGGAGGCTTGAGAAAGGCCCCTGGAAGATGTTTTTTATAGGAATCCTTTATGCGTCGCTTTCCCTGCTTCTGGTGAAATGGTTTTTTGCGAGAGATGCTGTTCTTTCGCAGTATTCGGGGCTTATCGTAGTGACCTTCTGCGTAATGTTCGCTATCCCTTTCATGTACTTCATAATAAGGGAGGAAGAAGCAGAAGACGAGGAGGTTTTCGGACTTTTAAGCGTCTGGAAAATCCATAAAGATGCAATTTATTCCTTCTTATGGCTGTTCTTCGGATTCGTAATTGCATTTTCCTTTTGGTATATAATTCTTCAGGATTCAACGCTTTTCAATGCACAGCTGGAAACTTACTGCATGATAAACAGCCCTGGAAGCATAGACAGCTGCGTGGAAAGATATGACTTTTCAAGGCCGACAGGGGCAGCCACCAAGGGACTGAGATTCTTGTCCATAATAGAGAATAATGTTTATGTTATGATCTTCACCCTTATTTTCTCCCTCATTTTCGGTGCAGGGGCAATCTTTGTGTTGGCATGGAATGCCAGTGTGATATCTGCGGCAGTCTCTATTTTTGCAGGAAATAAGATATCAGAGATTCCTTTCGGGATTTCGAGATACATGATCCATGGTTTTCCTGAAATAGCCGCATATTTCATAACAGCCTTAGCCGGAGGTATTTTTGGCGTCGGCATGATAAGGAACGGAATCGGAGGAAAAAGATTTTTGCATGTAATAGAAAATACAGCCATATTGCTCTTTATAGCATTAGTAATCCTTGTGCTCGCGGCTGTTGTGGAAGTCTATTTAACCCCTGCTCTTTTTAGCTAGAATTTGATTCTATAAGATTTAAAAATGAAAAAGCCTTTTTCTGGTGATGGTTAATGTTTTGCTTTTACTATCTCTGGCCATAAGCTTTTTTCTGACTTTTTTTACTCTGCCATTCTGGATAAGAAAGGCCAAGGGGGTAGGGCTTGTCTGGGAAGATATGAACAAACCGGGACATCCCAAAAATGTGGCTGGTTCTGGAGGAATCGTTGTGGTGATTGCTTTCGTTATAGGAATTTTATATTACGTTGCCGTGAGGACTTTCATATTTGAGGATATTAATAGCGTCAGCTTAGAGATTTTTTCCTTATTGAGCGTTGTTCTGATTCTTGCAATTGTCGGGATAATAGATGATATGTTTGGATGGAGAAACAAGGGGCTGTCCAGAAGAAGCAGAATTTTCCTCGCTTTCGTGGCCTCGGTACCTTTGGTGGTTATCAATGCGGGAAGCTCTATGGTGAATGTTCCTTTTTTTGGAAATATGGATTTAGGAATTCTTTACCCCCTTGTTTTGATTCCCATAGGAATCGCCGGCGCAACGACAACCTATAACTTCCTTGCAGGCTTCAACGGTTTAGAGGCTGGACAGGGAATTCTTATCCTTGGGTTTTTATCCTATGTTGCTTACATTACTGGCTCAGCATGGCTTGCCTTAATTGGCCTCATAATGGTTGCAAGCCTTGTAGGATTCCTGTATTACAACAAATATCCTGCAAAGGTATTTCCAGGAGATTCCCTGACATGGAGCATTGGCGCTTTGATAGCGGGAATGGCTATTCTCGGAAGTTTCGAAAAAATTGCTATTTTTATTTTTACTCCCTATATTATTGAGACTGTACTAAAAAGCCGTGGAAAACTCGTAAAGCACTCCTTCGCCAAGCCGAACAAAGATGGCAGTTTGGAAATGCCTTTCAAAAAAATTTACGGGCTAGAACATGCAGCAATTTATGTCCTAAAGAGATTAAAGCCCAGCAAAAAGGTCTATGAAAGAGATGTTGTTTATCTGATACATGGTTTTCAGATTTTCATGATAATTCTGGCATTCTTCATTTTTTTGTAATCATTTAGACGGAAGATTTTAAAGTACTGCCTGCTTTTAATTTAAAATGGAAGAGCAAGGCACAATTAAGATAAATACTGGTGAGATTAGGGGGAACATAAGGAAAGTCATTAACAATAATTACACCTTCTTATTTTCCTTGTTATTTATTGCAATTATAGTATTGTTAATCATAAAAAGCTACGGAATCGGCTCTGGAATAACTTTTCTTGCGAGATTATTCTCTGCTTTTTCTATAAACATATTATTGTTATTGGCGGGAACGCTAGTCTTGTCTGCGGTTCTTGCACATTACGGGAAATTCAGGTTTATGTTTTTACCAATTGTGATATGGCTTATTATAACAACTGCGGTAATTAGAACATCAAATATAGACCAATTAAAAGACGTAACAACAGGAGACTATACATTTGGCCCAGATTTGGATCCCTTTCTTTACTGGAGACATGCAACGGAAATTTCAGAGAACCGTTTAGAGATTATTGACCATTTCAGGCAAGCCCCTCTGGGAGTTAAGAATTATGCCTACACGAATATTATGCCGTGGATAATTTTTTATTTTTATAAATTATTTTCTGTTTTTTCAGACGTATCGCTTACTTATTCTGCTATAATACTTCCGGTTGTATTATTCATTATTTCTGTTATTGGTTTTTTGCTGTTTGTTAAAACAATTTCTTCTTTTAAGATGTCTGAGCAAAAGTCATGGATTACAGCCATTATTGCAAGCATATTTTATGCCTTTATTCCAGCTATGCTTCACAGAACAATTGCAGGTATCCCGGAAATCGAGAGTCTTGGAATGGTATGGTTCTGGTTTACATTTTTGTTTTTCACATTAGCATGGAAAGCAAAAGAAAGGAAAAAACAAATTCTTTTTGGAGTATTAGCTGGAATATTCACGGGAGCCATGTCCTGGAGCTGGGGGGGTTATAAGTACATCTATATGATCTTATCACTCACAATTCTTATTCTTTTCTTATTCGGAAAAGATAGAGAGAAAATATTTGTTATTTTTTCTTCCTGGATTACCCCTGCCTTGATTTTTGAATTACTAAAGATTAAAAGCATAACAACGATAATAGTGGGTTTTAGTGATGTTGGGTTTAGTGCTTTTGTCTGGTTCATAATTTGTTTAGATATTGTATTATCAAAGAGTAATATTAAGGACACAGAATTTTTAAAAAAAATAAATATTCCGGATCCAATAAAAAGCCTTTTTATCGGGATATTTTTAGCGATTATTATAGCATTAATTGTAAATCCGTCATTTGTAGCAAATATCTTTTCTTCATTGATAGATGGTCTCCTTTACCCTTTCGGTCGGGGAAGGGTGGGGCTTACTGTGGCAGAAAACAGGGCCCCATACTTAACAGACATTTTCGGAAGCTTTGGTAATTTATTCTGGTTATTTTTATTGGGAAATGTAATCTTATTTTATGAGGCAACAAAGCATTTTGAAAAAGATAAAAAAATATGGTTGAATTTTTTCTTTATAGTTTTTATATTTGCATTGAGTTTTACCAGATTCTCTTCACAAAGCATGTTTAACGGGGAAAATTTCATATCTAAATTTGCATATTTAGGGGGCATTTTATTGTTCATTTTTGTACTATTTTTGGCATATATAAAAGCCCACATAAAAAAGGATGAAAAAACTACAGAAGACTTTAGCAATATAGAATTCCATTACGTTCTTCTCTTAACTTTTGCTTTTTGGGCAATGATATCTATGAGGGGGGCAGTCAGACTTTTCTTCATAATATCTCCCATGTTAATCATCATTTCTTCCCTTGTGCCGGTTAAGCTGTGGGGATATTTAAAAAATAAAAATGATGATTTATCCAAGATGTTCGTAGGAATTGTTCTATTAATAGTAATTATATTCATGATCATAACTTTTGTTAGCTATGCAGCTGAAACAACTGTTGCAGCTGAAAATATTGTTCCTTCTTCTTATAATCAACAATGGCAGAAAGCCATGTTCTGGGTAAGAGAAAGCACACCAGAAAACAGCATTTTTGTTCATTGGTGGGATTATGGTTTTTGGGTGCAGACCCTTGGTGAAAGACCTACAGTAACAGATGGGGCACATGCAAATTCCTGGTGGGATCATACAACTGCAAGATATTTACTGACAACCCCTAAACCTGAAACAGCCTTAAGCCTTATGAAAACCCATAACGTATCTTATCTTTTAATAGATCAGACTGATTTAGGGAAATACTCTGCATACAGCAGCATAGGAAGCGATGCAAATATGGACAGATTTTCCCAGATTCCGGTAATGGTTGTTGATCCTTCTCAGATCATTGAAAGCGCTGGAAGAGAGGCAAGGGTATACCAGGGAAGCACTATTGTTGATGAGGATATTGCCTATTCTGATACAAACGGTAGTAGCATTTTCCTTCCTGCAAACAGGGCATTTGTCATAGGGATGGTAATAGAAATCTCAAAGACAGGGGGCTCATTTTCTTTTAAGCAGCCAGAAGCTGTGTTTTTCTATAATAACCAGCAGGTAAGAATTCCCTTAAGATATGTCTATTACAATGGGGAGATTATTGACTTTAAGAGTGGAATTGAAGCTACTGCGAGAGTAATGCAGGGAGTAAATTTGGTTGGCGGCCAGAATATAAACATTGATGAGCTTGGTTCTGTAATCTATCTTTCTCCCAAGGTATCAAAAGGCCTTTTTGCAAGGCTGTATCTGATGGACGATCCTTATAAGGAGTATCAAACATTAACATTGGCGCATTCGGAGTCAGATCCATTTGTTGATAGTTTGAAGGCACAGGGACTTGATCTGGATGAAATAGTTTATTTCCAGGGTTTCAGGGGTCCTATAAAAATCTGGAGAACAGAATATCCCGGAAACATATTAACTCATGAAGAATTTTTGAGGAGTTCTGGAGAATATGCCAGCTTGGATAATTTGCAATGGGAAAAGTAATAAGAGGGGTAGTAGTTCTGAGAGATATTTTAAAACAAAGTGTTGACTCCAAAAAAATAAAGAGAAAATTTATTTTTTCCTTTATTAGTCATTACTTAAGTAAAAATATTTTTGGAAAAAAGATTTCAAATTTTCCACCAATGAAAATTAAGTTATATGATTGTATATTTAAAACCAGGCCAAACACTATCGACTTTTGGGCTGTTTGGATAGGATTTGAAAGAGATATTACAAAATATTTGCTAAAAAAGCATAAAGGGGGAATGACTTTAGTTGATATTGGAGCAAATATAGGAAGATATTCTATAATACTAGCAAAAAAAGGATGGGATGTTTACTCATTTGAACCAGTCAAAGACACATTTAATCAGTTAAAAATAAATGCAGAAAATAATTCACTTGGAAATAATATAAAGATGTATAACCTGGGTCTTGGAAGTAAAAGAGAAAAAAGAAACATTTATTATGGTAAATATAAGCATGGTGAAGCCTCAATTTTGGAGCCATCTGATGGAAAAAGAAGAGAAGAGATACAAATAGAAGCTCTGGACAACCTCTTTAAGGAAAAAATTAAAGGGAAAGTTATTTTAAAGATAGATGTTGAGGGATTTGAATTAGAAGTACTAAAAGGGGCAAGAAAGTTTATAGAAATTTATTCTCCAGAGTTAATCATTGAGATCTGGGAGAAAAATAAGAAAATATATGAAAAATATCTTCATTCATTAGGTTATAAGAACAAATTTGGAGAATTATGGGTAAAAAAATATTAGAATTGATATCTTTAGGTGGGATTATATTTTCTATGGAATGGTTCTTCATAATCTTTAAAATAGCTGTTTTTTACTAAAATTAATGAATAAAGAGCATTCTAGGATAGCCATTGTTATAGGAACAAAAGCAGAACTCATCAAGTGTATGCCGATTATGCTGGAATTGCAAAAACAGAAAAAAAACTACTGGTTTATCCATACTGGACAGCATAGTTTGAAGGATGTTTGTGAAGCATTCGGAGTCAAAAAACCCGATTTTATTTTAAGCAAAGTACCTAAAATAAGCACCAAATTCTGGTCAAAGATAAACAGAAATTCTGTTTCTTGGTTTTTTTCCATGATTCCAAAAATAAGAAAAGTTTTGAAAAAAATAAATCCGAAATACGTAATATATCACGGAGATACCATGAGTACTGCGGCAGCTTCGGTTGGCTCAAGCAGGCTTTTAAATTCAGGAAAAAATTGGAAGAATATTCATCTTGAAGCTGGTTTAAGATCCGGCTCTCTTTTTGAGCCTTTCCCTGAAGAGATATCAAGGAAGATAAGTGACAGATTTTCAGATATGCTTCTTGCAGTGTCTGATTTATCTGAAAAAAATCTTGAAGAAGAAAAGATGAAAGGAAAAATAATCAGAATGGGGAATACAATAATTGATTCCGCATTTATATCATACAATAAAGCAAAGAAAATGAGATTCAAAATGCCAAGAAGAAAATACGCATTGATTAATATTCACAGGCATGAAAATTTAAACAGCAAAGAAAGACTTGAAAAAATTATAAAAATTCTTGGCTATATAAAAATAAAGGCCATATGGCCTTTGCATGACAATACCCAGCATTTTTTAGAAAAGTACGGGCTTATTAATAAGATAAGAGATATGAAGAACATCAGTATATCTCCCTTGACAGATTATCAAAACTTTATATTCTTAATAGCAAATTGTGTCTATCTTATTACGGATGGCGGCTCAATTCAGGAAGAAAGCCTTGTTTTCAAAAAGCCTTGCCTTATCATGAGGAAGAGAACAGAAAGACAGGAGGGTCTAAACACGGGGATAAATTTTTTGACTGGTTTAAACATCAGATATTCTAAGAATATCATAGAATATATAGAGGATAATAAGATAAAGGTTAAAAAGTTCAAAAATCCTTATGGTGAAAAAGGAATAAGCAAAAAAATTATTAAGATATTAACGTAAAAAAATGAAAAAACCAATAAATGTCCATATTCTTGCCAGCTCCCATCCACAATTTGACGAAATTTTGGATTTTCCTCCGAGAGGAGTTGTCTTTAAAACTGACAGGATAAAAACAAAATATCATAATTGGTTCAATAAATTCAGAATTAATTTGCATCATAAATTAATGGCAATATTGCCAATTCCAAGATTAATCAAGTTAAAAACAGATGCGGATATTATTCACTCAACAAGAGGAATTTTACAGATAAGACCAAATAAACCTTGGATAGTTGATCTTGAATCTGGAGGAATATTCACTTCATTTAATTATGGTGCCCTAAACAATCCCCTAACCAAAAAAATAATACATGATGCTTTAGCTTCCAAAAATTGCAAAAGAATACTCCCTCAAAGTGAAGCTGCCAAGCTAGATCTTTTAAAGGCCATAGATTGTAGAGATTTCATGGATAAAATAGAGGTCCTTTATCTTGCCATGAGGCCTTGCAAAAGAAAAAAGAAAAAAAGGCAAGATGGGAAAATAATCCTATCATATGTTGGAAAGTTCTTCTGGGGAAAGGGGGGGCAAGATGTTTTGGAGGCTTATAAGATTCTTACAAAAAAATACAAAAATGTTGAATTAAGGTTTAAAGGAGACGTTCCCGAAGAGTATCAAAACTTGAAACTTCCAGGATTAAAATTCATCAAAAGATATTTGTCAAGAGAAAAATTGTTTGATGTAATGTATTTAAATGCAGATATTTTTGTGTTGCCAACAACTTCAGATAATTATGGAGTAGTTTTTCTGGAAGCCATGTCTGCAGGACTTCCATTAATCGGAGCCAAAAGTTTTACCGTTCCAGAGTTGATTGAAGATGGAAAAAATGGTTTTTTAGTTAATAACCCCTATACCTGGGAAAATTACCTTTTAAAAGGAAAAAAGAAAGGTTTTAGACAGAAAGATTATGAAAAAGATATTAAAAAAGTTCATCCTGAAGTTGTGAGGCAACTTGTTGAAAAACTCTCTTTATTAATAAAGAATAAGAAATTAAGAGATAAGATGGGGCAAGAAAGCAGAAGAATTATCGAAAGGGGCAAGCTTTCTATAAATGAAAGAAATAAAAAACTTTTGAGGATATACCGGGAGGCTTTAAAAAAATAAAAATGGCCGAATTATTAAATAAAGATAATGAAAAGCTTTGGACAGATTTTACAAATAATCTAGAGTATATCCCACCGCAACATCTAATAACATGGATGAATTCAATAAGAAGTTCTTATAAAAATTGTGAGCCGTTATGCTATTTAGATACAAAGGATGACTCTGCAACCTCTGTATTCCCTTTTTTTCTTGTAAAAAGCAAAATTTTTGGAAATAGGATGATTTCCGAGCCATTTATAGATTTTGGAGGACCACTGGGGGGGTTTAATCAGAAATTTTTTGAGGAAATAATGAGGGATATAAAAGAAAAATTTGAAAAAGAATTAAAACATATTGAGATAAGACTTAATAATTTTATCCCGAATTATGAGAAAATTGAAGAGATTTTTTTAAAGTATGGATTTAGGAAAGAAGTAAAAAGGCACCAGTTCATATTAAAACTTGAAGATGAAGAAATTTTATGGAATAATTTTAGTAGAATAACCAGAAAGGGGATAAATAAAGCAAAAAAATCAGGACTTATTATCAGAGAAATAATAGATGAAACAGAGCTAAAATTCTTTTATGGTTTATACTTAAAAAGTATGAAGAATTTTGGAACTCCCCAGCATTCATACAATTTTTTTCTTAATTTGATGAAGGATATGAAAGAAAATTTTAGGGGGTTAAATTGCTACAAAGAAGATAGATTAATAGGGTCATTAATAACTTTTTACAGCAAAAATTATATGTACGCGGCGTATAATTTTTCAGAACACGATTCTCTCATTTATCAGCCGAATGATCTCCTTTACTGGGAAATGATTATTTGGGCCATAAAAAATGGAATTAAGTATTTTGATTTTGGCCAGTGTGAAACTAGCGCACAGGAAGGAACACATGCAGCAGGGATATATAAATTTAAGAAAAAATGGAATGGCAAATTGTATGAAAGACCTTATTTTTATTATTCCTTCAATAAAAAGGAAGAAGAAAATTCAGAAGAAAGAGAAAAATTCAAAAAAATGATAAATATATGGAAAATGCTCCCCCTTATTTTAATAAAAAAGATAGGGCCAAAAATAGCTTCGGAGCTCGCATTATAATGAAAAAAACATTCACTTTAAGAGTAGATTTGGAATCAGATAAGGGGATAAAAGAGGGGCTCCCAAAATTGCTTGATTTACTAAAAAGATATGATCTAAAAGCCAGTTTTTATCTTGTCATGGGGGGAGAATCAAACATATGGGAAATTCTTAAGTATAGGAAAAAGATGGCCTCTGCAGATGAAAGAAAAATAAAGGTATGGACTCTTAAAGAAAAAGCAAGGATGGCTTTATTTCCTAAAGATTTTGTAAAATCAAACAAAAATATATTGCAGAGAATTCTAGAAGAAGGCCATGAGCTTGGATTGCACGGATGGAAGCACAGGGAATGGACGCGGGGATTAGAAAGAATTAATATTGAAAGAACAATCGATAAAGCGATAAACAGATATATAGGATTATTCGGAAAAAAGCCGATAAGCTTCGCAGCTCCGGGATTTAATATAAATAACAAAATTCTGGAAATTCTGAAACGAAAGGGGATTAAATTTATCAGTGATTTTTCCGGAGATAGCCCAAGATTTTATGGAAAAATAAAAAATGTTCCGATTACTATCTGCGGAAAGAAGAGAACTCCTATAATTGAATATTTAATCTCGATAGGGAAAACCGATAAGGAAATTTATAGGATTATAGAGGCGGAAATCTTCAGAAAAGAACTTTCATCTTTTTACATCCACTGTCTTTTTGAGGCGAGATTTAAACTTAATTTACTTGGGGATATATTTAAATTTGTTAAGAAAAATAAAATCCGGGTAAAAAGAGTAATTGATTTTTAGATACAATGAAAAGTTTATACAAAAAAGAAGTAAGAGAAGACCAGTATAAAACGACATGGAACATTTATCCCGAAGTGTTAAAAAAAATGGTTTTTAAGAAAAATGACAAAATCCTTGATGCGGGGTGTGGAACTGGAGAGTTAGCAAAATATTTGAATGGGGTTGAAATCTATGGGGTTGATTCTTCTGAAACAGCTTTGAAAAAATCCAAAAAGGCAGGTTATAAAAAAATTCTGAAGGCAGATATTTATTCCTTACCCTTTGAAGATAAAAAATTTGATAAAACCATGTGTATACAAGTTTTCCAATATTTAGAAAATCCAGAGGAAGCTTTCTTGGAATTAAAGAGAGTTACCAAGGATATAGTTATTATCACTGTGCCTAACTTTAAATGGCTTAAGTTAAAGACTATGTTTTCAAATAATTATCGCGAAATCTACAAAAAAGCATTTGATTATGTTAATTATACCGACTCTGATTTCCTGAAAAACCTTGCAAGAAAAAACGGTTTAAAAATCAAGATTTTTTATATTTCAAACAATTTTAGCTCATTTAGAAATTTTCTTGGAGATTTTCTTTCCAGCGAAGTTGTTGGGGTGTTTAAAATAAAATGAATCATGCCAAAAAAATTATAGATTTGTATAGGGGAGAGGAAACTGTAAAGACATTTGATAAAGATAGGGAAAAGCATACACATCAAAAATATAAACATAACATAGAATCCTCTTTTTTGAAAAAGACAATAAATTCCTTAAGAAGAAATAGTGTAAAAGTTCTTGATGTTGCTTGTGGAACCGGAAGAATGCTTCCGGAAGTTTTTTCCACCCGAAAGAAAGTTAAATATTTTGGATTAGATACATCAAAAACAATGATTTCTATTCTAAAAAAGAAAGCAATCTTGATGGGAATCAAGAGAAACGTTAATATAATTTTAAGCAAGGCCACAAAAATACCTTTTAAGAACGACACGTTTGATCTTGTTTTCAGCTACCACTTATTATGGCATTTACCGGCAGAGGAGCAAAAAAAAATAATTAGGGAGATGATAAGGGTTTGTAAAAAAGAGGGGGTAGTTATTTTTGACATATTAAATAAAGATTTTATCTGGGAAAGAGTAAAGTTTTTTTGTGGTGGGAAAAAAACAGAAGGAATTTATAAGACAACCATTGGGGAAATCAGAGGAATATTAGGAAAAAGGGAGGTAGAAATTGAAAAATTATCAGATGCCAGGATAAATGATAACTTTCTATACGGCATTTTTAATGTGATAAATCTAATGAGAAAAATTCTTCACACTTCCCTATTTCATATGGTGTATTTCAAGGTAAGAAAATGAATATTTTAATAGAAGGGGGGGACCTTAACCCCCCTTTTGCAGAGGGGACGCGGAATATAGCCTTAATGCATGCCCTAGAACTGAAAAGACGGGGGCATAATGTGGTAGTGCTAACTAAAGAAAAAGATATAATTTTAAAAAAAAAGCATCCAAAATATGAAGAAATTTATGGGATTAAATTTTATAGATGGGGCAAATATTTTGATTTATTTTTTACTTACCGGAAAATTGTAAAGATAGAGAAAATAGATTTGGTCCATATATTTGTCAAGGGAATCAGACCTTCTGCTTATATAAATTTCATTAAAATGGGCGGAGGAAAGAGAATTCCCGTCATATTCAGTTTATTGGGTTGGCCTGGGGGCAACTATAAGCCATTAAATGAGGCGGATAAGGTGATTATTACTTCTAAATCCTTATATAAAGTAATAAGTCTGAAAAACTCGGTCCATATCCCATATGGATTAGATCTCGGGAGATTCAGTTTTTCTAGGAAGAAGAATAAAGATATCCTTTGCTTAAGGTTTCCCCCAGTACCTCTTTTAAGGGCTTTTAGGAAACTTGAATTAAAAATTCCTGGTGTAAAACTCATTTTAAATAAAAAAAATATTGATAATAGGCCGGAAACGAGAATTATTTTAAAAGATCTTGGGATAAAAAACGCTATCGAGCTTGGGCATGTTAATAGAATGGAAGATTTGTTGAAAAAATCCAAGATTATATTAGATCTTCATTACGGGAAAGATCTTCATTTAAGCCAATTCTTAAGATGTGCATCCCCCCCATTGATAATTCTTGAATCTATGGCTTGTGGGGTGATAGTCATATCTAACAACATTCCTGAAATAAGGGAAATCATAGATGATAACAAAACAGGGATTTTATTAAAAACAGAAGATGAGGCTGAAATTTATAAAATTCTTTTAAAAGCCATTAAAAATAAAAGAATACAAACCATTGCCAGAAAAGAAGTTGTAAACAAATTTGACATAAGGAAAGTGGTAATTAAATATGAAGAGGAATATAGGAAACTATGCGAATCTCTTTAATTTGTACTGTTTTGAACGAGGAAGAAAATATTGAATTCTTCATAAAATCTATAATAAATCAGAGGAGAAAACCGGATGAGTTCATAATAGTGGACGGGGGTTCTGAAGACGATACTCTAAGAATTTTAAAAAAATTTGCTAAAAGATACAGATGGATTAAAGTTTTTCAAAAAAGGGGGGCTAATATTTCTAAGGGGAGAAATGGGGCAATAAAAAGAGCAAAATATGAAATAATTGTGGGATGTGATGCCGGAGGGAAATATGATAAAAACTGGTTAAAAAACCTTGAAAGGGGGTTTAATGGTCAGGTAAGTTTTGGGATTGACAAGCCATTAATCACAAATAAGTTCCAGAAAATTCTTGCGAGGAAAATTCTACACAAAAATGTTCCTGGCTCTTCAAGGAATATGATTTTCTTAAAAAAAATATGGAAAGAAGTTGGAGGTTATCCTGAAGATTTGAACAGGGCAGAAGACACTCTATTTGACGAAAAAATAAGAAAAAGAGGCTATAAGATTGGAAGAGTGAAAGATGCAATATGCTTTTGGGAAATGAGAAAAAACCTGAAGGAAGTGAAAAAACAGTTTCATGATTATGGTTATTGGGATGGGGTGCTCCAGAGAAATCATAAGATGCTCCCTTTAAAGTACAGGTTGTTGATTGCCATTCTTACTATATTGTTACCTTTATATCCTTTATTTTGGCTTGTTTCAAAGATTTCTTTGGGGTTTAAGATAGATTTTGTCAGGAGATATACTTACTTAAGGGGTTTTGTACGGGGATTTTTTGAAAAAAGAACATTATAACACAAATTTTAAAAGGAGAGTTAGTTAAGAGTTTTTATTAAAAATGGATAAAATTTTGCTTGTTGGAGGTTCGGGTATGCTTGGAAAGCAGATTTCGAACGGATTATCTAAGGATTTTGAAATAGTAATTTTTGATAGAAATAAAAGGACCAACTTCGAGACTGTTCAGTTTGATGTTTTTAACTCTAATAAGTTTAAAGAAGAATTCAAAAAATACAGTTTTAAAGCAGCAATACATCTAGTCGGATCAAAAAACATTTCTCATGCAGAAAAAGAGAATTTGGACCAAATTAAAAAGTTAAATCTACAGTCGCTTCAAAATTTAATTGATAGTTGTGCTGGAACAGAAACTAAAATAATATTCGCTTCTTCCGCTGCCATATACGGAAAATTACCGGTTCCACAATCAGAAAATTTAAATCCTGCGCCTATAAATAAGTATGGAGAAATAAAAAAAGATTGCGAGAATCTTCTAATAAAAGAAAGTACTCAAAAAGGTATTAATTATACAATCTTAAGGATATGGAGTATTTACAGCAAAGATGACAATAAACTTTTGATAGGGAATATGTTTAATGCGCTAAAGAATAGAGAGGAGATTCGTGTAAAAAATACCTATCAATTAAGAGATTTTATTCATATTGATGATTTAATAGAGACTATCAAAAGAGTTATTCTATCTGAAAAATCAAATAATCAGACAATTAATGTTGGGAGCGGCGTAGGTCATAAACTTTCTGATATAGTTGAGCTTTTTGAAAGAAATAGTTCTCTTAGGATTGCAAGAGATCCGGATGATCCCAATATGGGTTATGATTCTATAGCAGATACTAAAAAAATGAAAGAAATAACTGGTATAAGGGGCAGAGACATTTTTGATGAATTAAAATCAAGGCTAATTATAGATGGGAGAATTAATGAATCTCATAAAAATCTCTTTGAAAATAAAGTAATATGCGTAACAGGTGGTTTAGGGAGTATTGGACAAGATATAGTAAGGGGATTATTAAAATTCGATCCTAAAAAAATAATTATAGCTGATAACCGGGAAACAGAACTGTTTTATTCAAAATCGTATCCTATGGGTGAAAAGATACATAATGAATTTGTAGATATAAGGGATTATAACTCTGTTGAAAAGGTTCTAGAGGGGGTGGATATAATTTTTCACACTGCAGCTATGAAACACGTTGTTGTATGTGAAGATGCCCCCTTTGAGGCAATAAAAACAAATGTCTTGGGAACAAACAATGTTATAGAATCTTGTATAAAAAATAAAGTGAAAAAAATGATTCTTATAAGCACAGATAAGGCAGTAAACCCCGCAAGCGTAATGGGAACAACGAAGCTACTTGCAGAAAAACTTGTTGGAGCTATTGCTACTTCAACAAAACTCAAGGAAAATTCAGTTACTGAGTTTGGAATTGTAAGATTCGGGAATGTTTTGTATTCTAGAGGCTCCGTATTAGAGATATGGAATAAACAGTTAAGAGAAAGAAGAGAAATCACGATAACTGACGAAAATATGACTAGATTTTTTATGGCAACCTCTGATTGTGTGGAGTTAATTTTCCATGCGACAGAATTAGCAAAAGAGGGGGAGATATTTATCTTAAAAATGCCTTCTGTTAGAATGGGTGATTTAGCAAAAGCTTTTTCAGAAATTAAAGGTTTACCGAAAGAGAATATCAAAAAGATAGGGATAAGAAAAGGGGAAAAGAAACATGAAGAACTTTTATTAGAAGATGACGATAACATCACTTTAGAAAATGAGGGGCTATTTGTTAAATTCCCATCATACACTAATGAAGAAAGGATAAAAGAGGTGAAAGCGGAGGGCTTCAAAGAAAGTTCCCCTACAAAATTATCATCAAATAATCAAAAACTGTTGAGTGTGGAAGAAATAAAGAATACTCTTCTAAAAGAAAAAAGGCTTCTTGAGGGAGAATGAAGATCTTAATTCTCTTAAAAAAACATGAAGGCGGAGTCGGGAGCGTTATTAAATATATCTCTAAAGATTTTGGAAGGTCTGGTCATAAAGTGAAAATTATCTCCAGAGAAGATGATTTGAAAATTTATTCATTAAGAAAATCAATTTTTCTAATAAGAAGACTAATAAAAAAAATGATGGATGAGAAAGATTATGATATAATTTATACCCAAGATTGGAGTTTAGCCTTTCCTTTATTATTTCCTATCCCTATGTTCAACAAAAAGCATTTTTGTGTTTTTTATGGAACAGATGTGGCAATGGGAAGATTGTTCCAGAGTGTTGTAGGATATAAGATGAAGAAGAGATTGATAGTATGTAATGATGAACTCAAGAAAAGATTCCCAAAGTCTAATTTGGTTTATAATAGGGTGGATATTAATAAGTTCAAACCTTCAAACAGGGTTAAAAGAATAAGAAATAGTGTTGGTTTTGCTAATTGGGCAACTGATGAGTATCACTACAATGAGATAAAAAAGGCTGTTAACAATATTGGGAAAAGGTTTATTGTGGCGGAGGGGGTTCCCAAGGAAAAAATGCCTGATTTTTACAGGAAGATAGAAACTTTTATTAGCCTTCCTCCTTCTTATGCTGGTTTTGGCTTAGTATATCTAGAAGCTATGGCCTCGGGGGTCCCAAAGATAATAGGAAACAATCACGGAGGAGGAGAGATATTGCCAGTAACTAAGATAGAAGATTATAAAAGCATTAAAGAGGCCATAGTAAACGCCAAAAAGAAAAATTATAGAACATGGATTTTAGATAATAAATTCACCTGGGAAGAGGCTGTAAAGAAAATGGAAAAGATCTTCTTGGCAGAGAGATAAAACAGATCATAAAATTTTAGAAAAATGGACTATACAAAAATGAAATTGAACAAAATATTGAAATTGATGCCGAGAGGTAAGGGTCTAAAGGTAATAGATATCGGATGCCATTTTGGGGAGGTTACCTCTTTCTTACATCATAGGGGGTATAATGTTCTCGGGATTGATATTGACCCAAAAGCAATCAGTATAGCAAAAAGAAGACATAAAAATACCAAATTCAAGGCTATTGATGTCTATAGAATAGATTTTTCTAGGTATGATATAATTATTGCTTGGGGGCTTTTTGAATATGTTTATGATTTAAGAAAATTAATGTTAAAACTGGAAAAGGAAATGAGGCCGGGAGCAACCATTATTTTTTCTGTTCCAAATGTATGTTCTTTTTCCAAAAGAATAAAATGCTTATTTGGATTTAATCCAAATAGGGATAAGACGGCGGTAAGCTACTCATTTACATTCAAACAAATAGGAAAGTTAATAATGCCTTTAAAATTTGAAAAAAAGGAAATAACTTACATTCCGGCAGATTGTATGAGAAATATTTGTTTTCCTATGCCTAGAAATTTTTCAGTTGAGATAATCGTAAAAATGATAAAATGATAAGTATACCTTCAGAATTTTTTAATCGCAGATTTTTTCATGAAACTTTTGGCAAGAGAGTAATCCATGTTGAAGCCCCCCATTTATCCAAAAATCAGCTTGAAAATCATTTAAGGAAATACAATTCAACATGCTACTGCATAACTCCCGTAAATTATGATTATGTCAGAAAAAACCTTGGATGCAGTTTATCTAAAAAAGAGTTTCATGCTTTTTTGAAAGAGTTTTATTCAAGCATAAAAAGAAAAGGGATAAACTTACAGCTTCATGTACACATTTCGCAGGAATTGGGAAAAGTGCCTTTTTCCACTAAGAGAAAATTGATTGGGGGGGCATATAATTTCTTTAAAGATGAACTAAAAATAACCCCAAAGGAAATTGTTTATGGGTGGACCTCCTTTGATGATGACTGTATAAATATTTCCAAGTCATTGGGCCTAAAATCTGTTACATACAAACATTTTCACATATATGATTTTTGGCTAAAGCAAAGTAAACCATATCACAACAGGTCTGTTGATTCAAGGCAAAAGATGGTCTCAAAAATAGCAAGGGGAAAAATTTTAGATATTGGCTTTGCAGATAATCCAAATTATTATTTGAGGGGGGAAGTTACAGGGATAGATATGAAAAAAACATCCACTCCCAATAATTATTCTAAATGTATTGTTGGGAACTTTAATAGCCTGATCAATAGCAAGATAAAGGAAAGTTTTGATGCAGTAACTGCCTTAGAATTTATTGAGCATATAGAAAATCCTTCTGAATTTTTTAGGAATTGTAAAAAGTTTCTCAAGAGGGGGGGTATCCTTATTTTAACCACCCCTACCCCTTATTATTGGAGAACAATTCTAGGGAACCTCGCTTATCCAAAAGGGCGTGCCACAATAATACCACATTTGCACGATTTTATTCCCAGGATTTTAAATAATGTAGCAATGTCAGAAGGATTTGAAGTTGTAGATGTTAAAAATGTAAACTCAAAAATTCCTTTTGTCAACTGGCAATTACTGTATGTTTATAAGAAAAAATGAGGAGACCAAACTTGTTCATTGTGGGTGCCGGGAGAAGTGGCACAACTACATTATATGAATGGCTTAAACAGCATCCGGATGTCTTCATGTCTGAAGTAAAAGGACCTAACTTTTTTGGAGAGGAGCCAAATCCTGCATTTAAAGAGTTCCATAAAAATGAAAAGAAATACCTCTCCCTTTTTGCAAAAGCTGGCAATAAAAAGATACTGGGTGAAGCATCCCATTATTTTTGGTCCGAAACAGCGCCGAAGGAAATAAAAAAGTTTAATCCTGAAGCAAAAATAATAATTTTGTTAAGACATCCTATGGAGATAGCATATTCCTATTATAAAAACGGGGATATCCCTAACAACATTCCTTTTGAAGAGTCTATTAATTTGAATACTGAAGACCTTAAAAAAATGTGGGAGAAACTTAAATTTTCAAGGAATTTAAAAAATTATTTAGATGCCTTCGGTAAGAAAAATGTGAATATAATTTTTTTAGACGAAATGGAAAAAAATCCTGAAAAAGTTTACAGCGTGTTATGTGATTTTCTTAGAATCGATAATAGGCATCCAATTAAATTTGAGATACACAATAAATCAAGGGATCTAAAAAATAAATGGTTTTTATGGGTTCTTGAGAAATTGCCCACCGGATTCAAGCTTTTTTTAAAATCAATTATCCCAAAAGGGAAAATTAATAAGATGAGAAAATCGGCTATAAATTTTACAACCCAAAGACAAAGAAAATATTCTTTAAAGCCGGATATTAGAAAAAAGTTAAATAATAGATTTAAGAAAGAAATTTTAGTGACTGGTAAATTTATTGGTAAAGACCTTAGTCACTGGTTAAAATAATGGGGTATCATGGGAGTGTTAGATTAATAAATTAAATATGCGTTCGATAAATGATAATTTATGAGAATAAAATTATTTATGAAACCAGTAACTACTTTGTTGGGAATTAAATTATCTCTTGAAAACTCACAGGTTAAGGAAAGGTTTTCCCATTTTGGGGTGAGGTTTGGAAAGCATTGGGAAGACCCAGAAAGAGATTTAATTTTAAGATACCTGCCAACTGGAGAGGATTTTATTGATTTGGGGGGATGTATTGGATTTGTTTCCTTGCTAGCGAGAAAATTCAAACATACAAAAAAACATATAATAGTTGAAGGAAATCCATCCTTAATGGGAACAATAAATAGAAATTTAGCACTAAACAACGAAAAAGACATCATCCCCTTAAATAGAGTTTATTCAAAAAAGAAAGGGAAAATTGATTTTATTATTTCGGATACTGGCTTGGGAAATTCATCGGTTCGGGGAAAAGTCCAAGGGAAAAAAGTCAGGGTAAAGGCAATCTCATTAAAGGGAATTATGAAAACTTATAAAATAAAGAGATTTAATCTATTGTGTGATATTGAAGGGAATGAAGAAGAATTAATTGAAAGTGAGATTGAGTTGCTGAAAAAATATTGTAATTTTTTAATAATTGACTTTGATATCCCATATTTGAGGGGTAAGCTAATTGACGAAGGGTTTAGACTTTTGGATGAGAATAAACCTGTTTGTATATTCAAGAATGAAAATTAAAGAATAAGAGCCCCTTAATACCATTATTCAAGCCACGAAAACTTAGCGCTCTTGAGTATCATAAAGTTTAAATTCTACAATTATGAGGGTTTTTAATGAGAATAGCTAAAATAATATGCACTATTGGACCCGGATCAAATTCTCAGGAAGTTTTGGGTAAATTAAAAGAGAGAGGAGTTGATTATTTCAGAATTAATTTATCCCACACCAAAGAGGAGGATATAGAAAACAGAATAAAAGACCTTTTAGGGTATGGGGTTCCGATAATACTGGACACAGAAGGATGCCAAGTGAGATCGGGGAATACTGAAGAAATATTTTTTGAAGAAGAAGCAACTGTAAAAATTCATGATAATAACATAAACTGCAATCAGGAGAATTTATTCTTGAACCCAGCAGGAATAGCTAAAGAACTACGGGAGGGGGATTTAGTTTCAATAGACTTTAATTCTCTATTGCTTAGGGTTTTTGATGTGAGCACATTGGACAAGGGATATGTTTTATGCAAAGTCATCATAAAGGGGAAGATAGGAGGAAATAAGGCGGTTCAAATAGATAGCCCTTCATTTAGTCTGCCACCTTTCAGCAAGAAAGACTATGCAGCAGTGGAATTAGCTAAAAAATATAAGCTTCTACATTTCACCTTATCTTTTATGGAGTCCTCGGAACAGGTAGTTAAATTCAAGAAATTATATCCTGAAGCAGTTGTTTATTCTAAGATAGAATCTAAAAAAGGCTTAGATAATTTTCTTGAGATAGCCAAAGCTTCTGACGGCATTTTAATCGATAGAGGAGATTTAAGTAACCAAGTTGCATTTGAAAAAATTCCTTTTATCCAAAAGTTCATTTTAAGGGAGGTAGCGGATATGGGGAAAGAAGCATTCATTGCAACGAATACTCTGGAGCATATGGCTTTCGAGTTAAAGCCCAGTAAGGCAGAAGTTAATGATATTGTCAACACCATTTTGGATGGTGCTACAGGCATTGCTTTAACAAAAGAAACGGCAGTGGGTCAACACCCCATCGAGACAGTGAATACTTTAATTAGTATAATGAATCAATTTGAATTCCTTAACAAAAGTAAAAAAGCAGGGGTCATAGATAAGATAGAAGAAACAAATTATCTCTTTTTAGATAGCACCCCCACTCTTCTAATAGAACCCCATGGGGGGAGATTAGTTGAAAGATTTGATTCTAGCTGGAAAGACATCCCTAAAAAAACAATTGAAATTAATGAACAAGATTTAATGGATTTAGAACAGATAGCTACTGGGGCTTTTAGTCCTCTAGAAGGATTTATGGAGAAAAAAGATTTTTATTCTGTTGTTGAAAATATGAGACTCTCTAATGGGTTGGTCTGGCCTATCCCAATAGTATTATCTGTAAATGAACAAACAAAACAGGATTTGAAAGAAGGCGAAAATATTGGGCTCTCTTTAAATCAAGAGGTTTATGGAATTTTACACCTGTCGGAGATGTATCGTGTAGATAAAGAAGAGGCAGCAAAGAAGATATTTGGAACAGCAGATTTGCACCATCCCGGAGTCATACAGTTTATGAAAAATAAAGATTGGTTTTTGGGGGGGAAGATTACTTTGTTAAAGAAAAGGAGTTCCGCCTACAAAATTCATGAATTGACTCCAAAACAGGCAAGAAAAATCTTTTCTGAAAGGGGTTGGAAGAGGGTAGTAGGATTCCATACCAGAAATGTAATACACAGGGGCCATGAATTTATCCAGCTAGAATCTTTAAAAAGAAATTTCTGTGATGGATTGTTCCTTCATCCAGTAATTGGAAAGAAGAAAGAAGGAGATTTTGAGACCGATGTGGTAATAAGTTCATACGAAAAAATGGTTAAAGAATTTTATCCTAATTCAAAAGTTGTTTTTGGTACGCTTACTGCGTATCCAAGATATGGGGGTCCCAGGGAGGCGGTATTTACGGCGCTCATTAGAAAGAACTTTGGATGTTCTCATTTTATTGTTGGGAGAGACCATACAGGTGTTGGGAATTTTTATCAAGTAAAAGCCTCCCATGAAATCTTTGACAAATTTAGCAAGGAAGAGTTGGGTATTGAGATTATAAAATTTGATGAAGTTTTTTATTCTGATTTAGAAAAAAGGTATTTTCATAACTCGGAATTCATAGATTATCCTGAAGAATTCAAAAAGTTTATTTCGGGAACACAGGCAAGAGAGATGCTGAAAAATGGGGTAAGACCCCCGGAGTGGCTCATGAGGCCTGAAATCTCTGATTTAATAATCAGAAAAATAAAGAATGGTGAAAGGGTTTTTGTAGAAGTAAAAAATAAGATTTTGTGGTTTACTGGGCTGTCTGGAAGCGGAAAAACAACAATTGCTGATAAACTAAAGCAAAAGCTTGAAGAAAGAGGGGAAAAAATTAAAATAATTGATGGGGATGAGATAAGATCAGGTGTCCATAAGCATCTTGATTTTAGTCCAGAAGATATTAAAAAAAATAATAAATTAATATCTGATATTTGCTTAATGGAGAAAGAAGATTATGATTTTATCTTGGTACCAATAATTTCTCCCTTCAAAGATAGCAGATTAGAAGCAAGAAAAATTTTGGGGGAGAGTTTTATTGAAGTCTATGTAAAGTGCAGCATGGATGAGTGCACAAAAAGAGACACTAAAGGCCTTTATGCAGGGGCTCTTGCGGGAGAAATAGAAAATTTTATAGGGGTTGCAAAAGAAAACCCCTATGAACCGCCTGAAAATCCAGAAATTATAATAGAAACTGAAAGAGAATCTGTCGAAGAATGTGTAGGGAAAATTATTAAATACTTAGGCCTTTTTTAAAGACCTGGCTTTGAACAGAAGAACAATCATATAGAAAAAATTGCTCATTACTAGAGCGATACATGCTCCGATAATTGCATATCTCTGACCAAATTTCAGCAAATAAGTTATTAAAAAATAACTTATGATAAAATAAATTCCAGCTGTGATGATTAGACTATTAGTCACTAATTTGGGGTATCCTTTTGCAATTATATAGGAGCTGAATAGGGAAGACATTGGAAGAAAGACAGAAAGCAGAGCTAAGATTCTTAACAAAGTTATAGCTTCTATATAGGCCGATCCATAAACTATTTTAATTATTAGGGGGGATAACAAAAAGGTGGCTGTAAAAACAAAAGCAGATACTAAAAGAGTAATTTTAGACGATCTATTAAATCCTTTCTCCAGCCTGTCCCCGGAAATTTTGCTGAATAATGGAAATAGGACAGTTGAAAAGTTAATTAAAGGGATGGATGAGATTGCAAAATTTAATGCCGCCTGATAAATCCCAATGTATTCTGGGTCAACAAACCTACCCAAAAAGATTATATCAATATATCCTATAATTAAACCCGCGACTCCAAGTAAAAGCATTTCAAAAGTAAATTTATTTACCCTTTTTTTCTCTTTCTTTGACAGTCTTTTTGGTGTTTGGTTAAGAAAATCCAGCCTTCTTACAAAAAAGAATAAAAAAACTATTGTTAACAGGAATAAGGCACTTAGAGAAAGAATCATTATCAGTGAAACAACTTCATAGGAAAAATTAGCCAAGGATATGAGTATAAACAAAGGGATTAAAAAAAGTCTTGAAACCTGGAGGAAAATTTCTTTAAAAAAGGGAACCTTAAAATTGTTAATAGCATGAAAAAATGATTGAAAAATGCTCGATATCCCTGCCAGAATAACATATAGTGCTCCGGCAATTAAAGCGTAAAATATTGGTTTTTGGTAATAATTTTGAGAGATGAATTTTGCCAGTATTGTCAAAGCAAATGCCACCAAAAAAGTAAAGATTATCTTTATTTTGGATAGATAATAAGCGTATGCTGCTGCCTTCTCTTTTCTTTTATCTGATGATGATTTGGAAATAAATCTTATTATCGATTGATTTATACCCAGGTCAGAAATAGAAACAAAGAGCAAGATAGTGGATAGTGCCAGGCTATAAAGGCCAAAAAGCTCTGGAAGTAATAACCTGGCAATAACTACTGTAAAAATTAAGGCTCCGATTTTCGCAACGAGTCCTGTTGAAAACTGATAAAGGCTGTTCTTTACTACGAGACCTGTGTTTCCTGAAAAATCACGGTTTTTTATTCTTCTCCAGATATCTTTTATATCCCTTCCTCCCTGGGAAAATTGGTCCTTCATGACAAGAAATGCATTTTTTCGTTTTTATGCTTTATGAAACGCCTTTCTAAAAATAAGTTTGTTCCTCCATCTTTCTTATCATGTCTGAAAAGGCCGGCCTTGTGATGAAAACCCCTGCAGTTATTCCTATCAACGTCGTGAAGGCAAAACCTTTCAGGAGACCTGCACCCGCCCACAGGAGAGGAAGCATGGAAACAACAACGGTGAAATAAGCTCCAAGAATGATTGCAAATGCCAGTTTCAGCCTCTGCTTCAGGCTCAAAAACCTTTCACGCCTCGCCTCATCCAGAATAACTATCTGGTCATCAAATCCTGTTCCTATTGTGGCGAGGATTCCTGCAATGCTAGGCAAATCGAGATTCCACCCTATCAATGCAGCTATTCCGAGAATTATTATTATCTCAGAGGAGCTGGTAAATATCATGGCAAGAGAGGCTTTTATTTTCCTGTATCTCGCAAAGACGACCATTGAGGCTGCAACCAGTGCGAGGAATCCTGCAACCAAAATAACACGGGTGAATTCATCTCCTAAAACAGGGGAAATCGTGTCGAGTTTCACGATTTCAAGCTTGTATGGAAGGCTTCCTGTTATCAAAATTGTCTGCAGCTTGTGCATCTCTTCTTCAGCTGCCTTTACAGCTTCTTCTTCTGTTGTGCCTGTTCCTGAACCGGAAATAGATATTTGGGTTGTTACTCTTCCCTTAAGATCTTTGCTGATCTGAAGTGTGCTCTGCAGATTATCATCCACATAAAGGTCCAAAGGCAAGGATAAATATTGGGGATCTGAAGAGCTTATGCTTAAGTTGTTTGTTACATCTGCATGCCTCTTTGCAGCTTCTGCTGTCAATGTTATTGTGAAAGAAAATTGTGCGGCATAGCCTCCCTGTATTTGCTGTGGGATATCAACTCTTGCACATGTCGGATCTCCACGGCAGACAAAAGCTATGTCTCTGTCTGCCCCCCCTACAAAAACAGTCTGGTTTCCTATTTTTGCCTCGAACTTTCCCTGCTGGGAAATCAGGGATTCAAGGTCAGCTGGAGTTGCTCCTGCAATCTCAATAAGCATGAAGCTGTTTCCTTCGAGGTCTGAGACAGGCCTGACTTTCAGGTCTGTAAGCCCGAATTCGTTGAGCCTGTTCTCTGTTACATCAACAAGGTCAGAAACCTGAGCCTGTGAAAGTTGAACCCCCTGTGCTTTTACCAAAGCCCTTGATCCACCGACTAAATCCAGGCCAAGCTTAAGATTTGTCTTGGGAATTTTATCTACAGTTATTTCAGGAACTCTGTCTGAAAAGTAGATTACTTCTGAATCTTTTAAAGTGAAAATCATCTTCTGGCTCTGATTCAGGATAAATTTTCCCTGCAAGGCTTCTGAATAATCTTCCAGAGAGCCTATTGATATTCCGTCTATGGTTGTTATAATTTGCCCTTGCCTGAATCCCTGCTCAAAGGCTGTGGAATTTGTTTCGACGCTTTTTATTAGCACACCTTTATCGAAAGTTTTCCATGGAGCAACAACCAGCAAAGCTAAAAACAAAACAATGACTAAAATCCAGACTCTAAACCCGAGTTTCATTTTTTTCCTTCCTTAAGGCATACCATTTAATTATTGAAACATTTGTCAGCCAGGTGTTTAGCATATCAAAGCCCAGTCCAATGATGAGTATGGTGAATATCTGAGTAAGGATTCCGGAAAAAGACCCGACAATTATCAAGGCAAACAAAACAGCTAGTATAGACGTGAGGGTCATTGTCATTCCTGTCTTGAATGCGCCCCATATTTTTCTGTTAACGGATTCTCCGTGCCTTTTCAAAACCCTGTTTGTAAGAAGGATGTCTGTATCCACAGAATAGCCAATCAGCATCAAAAATGCCACAATTCCCGCACTCGAAAGCTTGTATCCAAGGAGGTTGAAGAGAACAAGAGTCATGAGTATGTCTGCAAATGCTGAGATTATTATCGCCGTTGAAGGGACAAAGGTTCTGAACATGATAAAGACAACTATGGCCATGAAAAAGAAAGCCAGGATAACTGCGATTACCAGCTGCCTGAAAAAACTGCTGCTCAGAGAGGCTCCTGTGAATTCGAAGCTGCTGTTTTCTTCGTTAAGAGTATAGCCGAGATATTCTTCGAGGACTGTTCTCGTCGTGTTTGCATCGGATTTCGTCTCTATTATGAATGCCTTTTGTTCTCTTGTTATGAGATCATATATCCCCCGGACATCGGGGCTTTCGAGCTTTCCCGAAAGATCATCTTTAACCTGATCTATTGGCTTTTTTTCATAAATCGTGACAGTGGTTCCTCCTGTGAGAGAGATGTCTCTGTAAATAAAATCTCCGGTTTTTGAATAAAAAACGCCCAGGTAAATGAAAGAAAAAAGAAGAATTATTGCCGGAATTAAAAGCAGCAGCTTGTAATGTTTGTCATGGAATCTAGCAAGTTTTGTTCCGAATCTCTCTTTACTTTGGCCAATCTCGGACGAAATTTTTTTTGTTTCTTCCATTTTGTTGAGTTATTATGAACTTGGATGCGCCGGCCGGGAGTCGAACCCGGATCATCTGGTTTCTTCTTCTAGATTGAAGTGGAAGCCAGAGATTCTGCCGTTAAACCACCAGCGCGCTGGTAGTATAAAAAATGAATTGTTTTAAAGGTTTATGCAAATGCGCCCGGTAGGATTTGAACCTACGACACTCAGGTTAGGAACCTGATGCTCTATCCAGGCTGAGCTACGAGCGCTTATCGGGAAATCTTGGTCTGAATGCGGGTGAAAGGATTCGAACCTTTGCAGGCACTAAGCCAATGCGTTTCTACCGAACGAATTCATTATTGAATGAGTTTAGCTCATTCGTTCGCTCGACTTGAGCGCATCCCGTTTGACCGCTCCGGCACACCCGCATAAAAATATCACTTTTCTCGTATATAAAAAGGTTTATAAAATCACCATATCTTGCTTTTTTGGAGACGGCCATAGTAATCAGGAAACGCCCGATCCCATTCCGAACTCGGAAGCTAAGCTGGTTACGCCGTTTGTGTTAGTGTCCGACAAGACGCGAAGCAATGGTGCTGTCTCTCATATTTTTAATATGATTATGGTAGCAGATTAAATTTTTAATGGAAAGACAGTTCACACATTCTTGATATAATATAAAATTAACCTGGTTTAATAATGTGGATGGTGCTATCTATCTCTTAACAAATTAAGATTAAGCCTTCTTGAATTTTGCAACAAGCTCGATGTAATCTTCCTGCCCGAGAAACATGGACCTGCAGCAGAATCTTTCCAAGCCAAGCTCGTCCAAGACTTTTTTGGATTTTTCTCCCCTGGCAACCCGTTTTTTGTAATCTTCCCACAGATGGCCTATCGGCTTTCCGCATGAAAAACAGCGGACAGGAATTATCATAATAATATTGCTCGAAGGTTATTTTTAAAGGTTGCTATAGAAAAATTCTTAAAGAAGCCGCCCAAGGAAGAAGTATGGAAGGGAATAATGTAATAGAGCTAAAAAATGTCTCAAAGCATTATCATATGGGAGACAGCATAGTAAAAGCCATCGATGGAGTCGACATTGCAATAGAGAGGGGAGATTTTGTTGCCATAATGGGGCCTTCTGGTTCTGGAAAAAGCACAGGCATGAATCTTACCGGAAGCCTTGACCTTGCTACCAACGGTGAAATTTTTCTTGATGGCAAGGACATAGAGCACTTGGAAGAATCAGAGCTTGCGCAGATTCGCGGGAAAAAAATAGGCTTTATTTTTCAGCAGTTTAATTTGATACCAACTTTGACTGCAAAGGGGAATGTGATGCTTCCCATGCTCTTTCAGGGAATGGAAAAAGAGGCAAGGGAAGAAAGGGCGGAAAAACTTCTGGAAATGATCGGATTGAAGGACAGGATGGAGCACTATCCGAATCAGCTTTCAGGCGGCCAGCAGCAGAGGGTCGCAATTGCAAGAAGCCTGGCAAATGACCCGGAAGTGATACTTGCAGATGAGCCAACTGGAAATCTTGACTCTAAAACAGAAATAAAGATAATGGATTTTCTCGTAAATCTGAATTCTAGTGGAAAAACAGTGATAATAGTGACTCATTCCCCTGAAATTGCCGAAAAATATGCCAGAAAAATTTACTGGCTGAAAGACGGAAAAGTGGAAAAAGTAACAAGAAAGATAAAAGGGAAATGGAAGATAATCAAAAAATCCTGAGGATTTTAAGTATAACAAATTTTATAAATCAAAATTAGATTGCTGGAATAAGATGGATAGCAACAGAATACCAACAATTATTGCAGGAACATTGCTTTTAGTTTTAATAATAAACCTGATTTCAGCTGTTATCATAGACGTGGATTACGTGACTCTGTATCCGGGAGAAGAGGGCCGTGTTTCTCTGAATGTAGAGAACAATGAAAATTTTGACATAGAGGATGTTTCTGTTGCCCTGGTTTTGAGCGAAGTTCCATTTACTTCTGTCGGCAGTTCAACGAAGGATGTCGATGATATCGATGAGGACGATGATGACTCTGTTAGCTTTACCCTGCGGCCTTCCACAGACATAGTTCCGGGAGATTATGACATTCCCTACACTGTAAAGTATGTCGATGCAGGGAATAATACAGAGGATTTCACAGAAAACGGAAGCTTCGGCATCAGGGTTTCTGCAAAGACAGACCTGGATTTCTCTGCAGAAACCAGGGAAACTGCTGTTGTTGGAAAAGAAGGCCAGGTTTCCATTGAAATAGTAAACAGGGGACTTGGAGAAATAAAATCCGTGTCTGTGCAGGTATTTCCGCAGGGATTTGAATTGCTTTCAAATGACAAGGTTTTTGTAGGCACAATTGATGCCGATGACTCTGACACTGCAACCTTTGACGTTATATATAAAAACAAAAATCCTGTTTTCTCGGCAAGAGTGACTTACAAGGATTTTGACAATAAAGATAAGACAGAAACAGTGAGCCTTCCTGTAAGGGTTTACACAGAGGAGGAAGCTCTGGAACTTGGATTGATAGATAAGAGCAATACATGGCTTTATATTGGAATAGGAATCGTGGTCCTTATTTTATGGTATTTCTGGAGAAGAGCCAGGAAAAGAAAAAATGTGGGCTGATTATTTCTTGATGGCGATAAACAGCATTCGCCATAGAAAATTAAGGTCATGGCTAACAGTGATAGGGATAATCATCGGTGTGGCTGCCATTATTTCCCTTGTGACTGTCTCAAGAAGCCTGGAAAGCACAATAGAATCGCAATTCGAGCAATTCGGAGCAAACAGAATACTAATAAGCCCAAAGGGATTCCAAGGACCCGGAACAAGCTCTGAAGGCCTGACAACACAGGACCTTGAAACAGTGGAAAAAATTTCAGGATTCAAATATGTTATTCCGGGTTTGTTTATTTCCACAGAGGTGCGCCATAAGGACGAAGTAGAATTTACTTTAATTGCCAGCGTTCCTGCTGAAAATTTTGAGGAATTTTTCTTGGACTCTGGCATTGAGCTTCAGGAGGGCAGATTTATTGAAGAAGGCGACAAATTTGAGGCTGTTGTCGGCTCCAGAGTCATAGAAGACATGTTTGACAGCCCATTAAAGCTAGGAAGCAAAATTGAAATAAAAGGCGAGGAATTTAAGATTGTCGGAGTATTAAAGGAAATAGGAAATTCCCAGGATGACAACCAAATTAACATTCCCCTGGAAACTGCCAGGGAAATTTTCAATAAGCCGGATGATGTTGATGTAATAGTTGCGCAGGTCAAAGTAGCTGATGATATTCCCTTGCTGCAAGAAAAAATAGAGCGTGAACTTGAGGATGAAAGAGACGACACAAATTTCCAGGTTGTTACCGCCACGCAGATTCTGGAACAGATTAATGAAGTTCTTGGAATCATACAGTTCGTCCTGGTTGGAATAGCTGCTATTTCATTGATTGTTGGCGGAATTGGTATAATGAATTCCATGTATACCAGCGTATTAGAGAGGACAAAAGATATAGGAATAATGAAAGCGATAGGTGCAAAAAATCTGGACATTTTTGAGATATTCTTGATAGAATCCGGCTTGATCGGATTGGTCGGAGGATTTTTCGGAACTATCCTGGGAAGCGTGATAGCTTTGGTAATAGGGGAATTTTCAAAGAATGCAGGGTTTTTATTGAATATAAAAATTGAGTTTTTAGTTTTGGTTTTTGGATTATTTTTTGCTTTTGTTGCCGGGATGTTATCCGGTGTTTTGCCGGCGATGCAGGCAGCAAGGCTAAAGCCGGCAGATGCTTTAAGATACGAATAAAAAATAAAAACAAGAAAATTTAAAAACTGGCTTTTTCTTTTAACAGAACTGGATATAAAAAGAGGATAAAATGAGCAAAAAATGCATCTACTGCAAGAAAGAGGTAAGCGATGACAGCGTTATAGACTTCTGCGAGAGATGCGGGGAAGGAGTCTGGGGAAAAAAGATGTTCGATACCATTGTAAAAAAGATGGAAGAGGCCAGGCAGAAAGGGGATCTGGTTTCAACAAACACGATAGGAATCCAAAAACTGGAAAAATTAGGGTACAGGGGCTTCTGACACGTTATTCTTAGAGATAGGTTTTTAAAGAGAATATTTCTGAGTAAATTATGGTTCAAAGAAAGAAGATAAGAACCCGAGGAAAAATCCAGCTCAGCAGGTATTTTCAAAATTTGAAGGAAGGGGACAATGTTTCCGTTGTAAGGGATGTTTCCATAGACTCCAACTTCCCGGAGAGAATGCAGGGTCGCACAGGAATAGTGGCTGAAAAACGCGGAAGGGCTTACGTCGTGAAAATCATGGACCACGACAAGGAAAAAAAGTTTATAATAGAACCAGTCCATCTGAAGAAGATAACAAGGTAAAATGATAAGACACAGGGAGCCATTGAGCATGGCTGAATCTTTGGAGTACACAGAAGACAAAAAAGATAGCGAAGCTGATATCAGAAAATTAATGAAAAAATTCGTGAAATTAAGCCCGGAGACGGCAAAAAAGATAAGGGGGAAGCTTTCCTCTTTGGGGCTTTTAAAATTAAAGCAGGAATCTATCTCAAAGGTGATTGATATAATGCCCGAGAACCAGGAAAATCTAAATAAAATATTTACAGACGTTGTTCTGGATGAGGATGAATCAAAAAAAATCCTTGACGCAATCGGGGAATTCAGGTAGCCACTATGGAAAAAGAAGAATATGCAATAATCTTAGAATATCTTCCAAACGGGTATCCTTTGGAGAGGAAAATGATGCCTATAGCCCAGGCCATAGGAGAAGTCAACATGACTCTTCTGGAGCTTGTTCCTCGGAGAGGCATTTCCCTTGAAATAGGGGAGAGAGTTTACATAGGCGAGGGAAAGAGGGACAAGGTGTACTACATTCTGGGAAGGCTTCATAAAGAAAAGCTCACAGAGTCTGCGAAAAGTCAGCTACAGGAATTCATCAAAAAAATCGTCAGCGAAAAAAAACAGAAATTTGTCGATTTTTTCAACAAATCCGAGGCTATAAACAAAAGGATTCATCAGATAGAGCTTCTTCCTGGATTTGGAAAAAAGCACACGCAGGAAATCCTCAAGCAGAGAAAAGAGAAGCCTTTTGAAAGTTTGGAGGACATAAAAGCTCGGATTGCAAACCTTCCTGATCCTGAGAAGGCGATAGAAAAAAGGATTCTGCAGGAGCTCACAGAATTCGAGAGATACAAATTATTCACATATTAAAAAGGAAAATGGAACAAAAACAAGCAGAGCAGGAAAAGTACGGAGAAAAGCTGGTAAGGATACACTCAGAAGACATAGAAGGCGGCATGAGGGTTTATGCCGGGCTTACAAAGATAAAGGGAATTTCCTGGGCAATGGCAAATGCTGTCTGCAAGGCGCTTGGAATAGACAAGAGCAGGAAAATAGGCTCCTTAAGCCCTGAAGAAATAAAAAAAATCTCAGAGTTCATCAAAAACCCTGATTCCAGAATTCCACACTATCTCTTAAACAGAAGAAAAGATTTTGAGACAGGGAAAGACAGGCATCTCTCGGGGAGCATGCTCGAGCTCCAGAAAGAGTTTGACATAAAAAGGCTGAAGAAGATAAAGAGTTACAGGGGAATTCGGCATGCCGCAGGCCAGCCTGTGAGGGGACAGAGGACCAAGAGCCATTTCAGAACAAACAGGCCAAAGGGAGCTGGAATTAAAAGCAAAGGGAAAAAGACAGGAAAAGAGGGGAGGCAGTTCAAATGAAACGAAAGCATAAGAGCTATTCAAGGCCAAAAAGGCCTTTTGACAAGGCAAGGATAGAAAAAGAGGCAGGCATAAAAGAAGAATACGGCCTGAAAAATAAAGTAGAAATCTGGAAAGCAGATTCAAGGATAAAATCAATAAGGGAAAAGGCAAAAAAATTGATTTCTTCAGGGCATGAAAAACAAAAAGCGCTCTTTGAAAGACTGAAGAAAATAGGGTTCAAAGCCGATTCGATATCAGACGTCCTTTCCCTGGAAAAAGAGGATTACCTGAAGAGAAGGCTGCAAACAGTTGTTTTCAAAAAAAGGATTGCACGAAGCCCGAAACATGCGAGGCAGATGATAGTTCACAAAAAGATTCTAGTCGATGGAAGGGTAATCAACAGCCCCTCATACATCGTTCCTGTTGAATTCGAGGAAAAAATTTCAGTAAAAACAAAGCCAAAGGCAGAAAAAACAAGGGAGCCGGAAATTAAAAATGATTGAGGAAGAAACGAAGGAGCTGGAGGCAGAGGCCGATGCTGCAGAACAGGAGGAAACTGCAGATGAGGATATTGGAAATTCAGGAGAGAAAAAAGAGGATGCTGAAGACAGAGAAGAATCAGGGGAAACCGAGGAAATAAAAAAAGCAGGAAAAGAAAAAGGGAAGGCAGAGGCTGTCGTGAACATATACACTTCCTTCAACAACACCCTTGTTCATGTTACAGACATGTCTGGAAAAACCCTTTCCAAAGTCACAGGAGGAATGGTAACCAAGCACGGAAGGCTGAAGGCGAATCCAACAATCGCAATGTTCATCGCGAAGCGTGTTTCCGAGCAGCTGAAAGAGCTCGGCGTCGGAAACCTGTATTTCAGGATAAGGGCGAAAACGAGAAACCCTGCGCCAGGGCCTGGCGCAAATGCTATAATAAAAAGCCTTTCCAGGGAGGGATTTAAAGTTTTGAACATCCTCGACACAACGAGATTTCCCCGCGGAGGCCCAAAGAAAAAAGGCGGAAGAAGAGGAAGGCGCCCTTAAATTTAAATAGATTTAAATATGAAGATAAAAATGTTAATCCAAAGTAAGATGTTAATGAGAGTAAAATCAGATTATGGAAATAATTTTAGTGATAGTCTAAATTTAAATGGTATTAACAATTCATTAAATATCGCGAAGCGGCAATTTTTAAATTAAAAAATGAAACTCATAGAAAAAACAAAAGATCAGCTCGTTTTTGCAGCAGAGATGGACGAGAGCACCGCAAATGCCATAAGGAGATATGTTGGCCAGATTTCGGTGATTGCAGTCGATGAGCTTGAAATATCGAGGAACGATTCTCCGTTGTACGACGAAACAATCGCGCACAGGGTCGGCCTTATTCCCCTAAACATGAAAAGCTTAAAGGCTGCAGAAAAGGGGAAACTCAAGCTGGATGTTAAAAGGGAAGGAACTGTTTATTCCGGAGACATGAAAGGGCATCCTGAACCTGTTTACAAGAGCATTCCCATAACTACATTAGACAAGGGGCAGGAGCTCCAGTTTACAGCAACTGTCAGGCTTGGAAAAGGGACAGAGCATGCAAAGTTTTCCCCAGGACTTATGTTTTACAGGAATTCTGCAGAGATAATTATGGATAAGGAATTTCTCGAAGAGGTGAGGAAAGCTCTTCCGGACGCAGAGATAAAGGAAAAGGGAAACAAGATAACAGTTTCAGACAAAGGAAAAAAGGAAATCACCGATGTATGCGAGGGAATAGCAAACAAAAAAAAGAAAAAGGCGGAAATTGTTTCCGGAAAAGAGCTGATAATAAGCCTCGAATCTTTCGGGCAGCTGGATGCCAAGGATATATTTAACGAGTCTGTGGATGCCCTCAGAAAAGACCTAGCTTCTGTGGAAAAGGCTGTTGAAAAGGCTTAAAGACACATTTTAAAAATATGCATTCTTAGTTCTGGCATGCGGGAATGCCGGAGCGGTCAAACGGGCGACGCTAAGGACGTCGTGGCTTAGTGCCTGCGAAGGTTCGAATCCTTCTTCCCGCATAACAACTTTTTTAAACCTATTAAAACTTCAATTTTCGCCTGCGAGTTAATCGCGTTAGCAGGATTTTAGAATTCTGCTTAAATACCATGAAATCAAAAACAAAGATAGAAAAGCAATCCTGGAGAAAAGGCAATCCGATGCTGGTGGAAACCATAAGGGCTGCCAAGAAAACAGGCTCTAATTTCTGGCTGAAGATTGCGGGAATTCTCTCCGGACCGAGGAGGAGCAAGACAGAAATAAATCTTAACGAAGTGGAAAAGTCTACAAAAGAGGGTGATTCTGTTGTTTTTCCGGGAAAGGTTTTGTCCCAGGGCGAAGTCAGCAAAAAAATAGCTGTGATTGCCTTCGGTTTTTCCGAGAAAGCCAGGGAAAAACTATTAAAAAACAAGTCGCATATTTTAAGCATACTCGAGGAAATTAAAAAAAATCCCGATGCCAAGGGGCTTAAATTTTTGGAAAAATGAAAATCATCAACGGAGAAAACGCTGTCTTGGGGAGGCTTGCGAGTTACGCAGCTAAGCAAGCGCTTTTGGGAGAAGAAATCGTTATTTTGAATTGCGAGAAGGTGATGATAACAGGAAGCAGGCAGGATATAAGGGAAAAATTCGAAGCTAAGAGAAGAAGGATCGGCAGCGGACAAAAAGGTCCGAAGCATTCGAGGCTTGCGCACCTCATAGTGAAGAGGGCGATAAGAGGCATGCTTTCCCACAGGTCTGGAAGAGGAAAAGAGGCATTTAGAAGGATAAAATGTTTTTCCGGAGTTCCTGAGGAATTCAAGGATGCGAAGAAGATAGTGGGCAGCAAGGAAAAGAAGGCGAAATTCATGCACATTGAAGAAATAACCAAACAAAATAAACAACAATAAGAATGCTGAAAAAAATAATAACCTCTGGAAAAAGAAAAACAGCAGTTGCTAGGGCAGTCACAACAGAAGGCAATGGAAAAATTACGATAAACGGAAAGCCTTATGAAACTCTCCAAGTTTTAGACAGGCTCAAAATAGAGGAGCCTGTAAGAATAGCAAAAAATGTCCTCGGGAAAATTGATTTTAACATAGAGGTAAAAGTCAAGGGCGGCGGAGAAAAAGGCCAGGTAGAGGCGGCAAGAATTTCAATTGCAAGAGCCCTTGTGGCTGCAACAGGAAGCAAGGAACTGGAAAAGGCGTTTCTGGATTATGACAGGAATCTCCTTGTTGCAGATGTGAGGAGAAAAGAAGCTTACAAGCCAGGAGACAGCAAGGCGAGGAGAAAAAGGCAAACCTCATACAGATAAAAATGAAAAGGAATAAAAAAGGGGCAGAAAGAAAAGAAGCCCTGATGAGGATTTTAATATTAATCGTCTCAGGAACAATTCTCACCGTCTGGAGGATCTTCATATACCTTATCATTTTTATGCAGCTGGTCTATGTTCTCATCACGGGAAGGAGAATGAGGAATCTTGCAGTTTGGGGCGAGACCTGGAACACCCAGTGGTATATATTTCAGAAATACATAATTTTCCTTGATAACAGAAGGCCGTTTCCTTTCGGAAAGCTGGAAAAAAACATGGATGAATTTGAAAAGTGACTATCTTATTATTTTATACCTAACTTCTCGAGCTTGTTCTGAACATGATTGAATAAGGTTGAAGAGATTATTGGCTGATGTTTTCCCTCAAAAATCTGGTTGTTGAATTTTATTTTTCCTATATAGGTAAAATTCTTCAGTATTTTTTTAAGCCCATTCACAGACAATTTGTGCTTTTCCGAAATTTTCCTTAAGCTTACTTTCTCTGCCAAAAATTCCCCAAATATCTCCCCTATCTCCTTGAAATTCTCAGAAGGAAGAAGTTTCCCATCCTCTATTCTGTAGCCGAACGGCGCCCTTGACATTAGATTCCCCTTTATTGCCTTTTTCATCATTCCCTGTTTTTGGTTGTCTTTTATCGTCTTCAGCCTTTCAATTTCGCTCCTCATGGTTTCGTTTTCTTTTCTCAATCTCTCCAGCTCTTCCATTGAAAACCAAAGATAGTTAACTTTATAAAATTGGCCATATTCTTAAATAAAAGATAAGAGTGCCGGGTCAATGAGCAAGAGAATTTACGTTGGAAATCTGCCTTGGAGCGTTACGAAGGCGAAACTTGAGGAACTTTTTTCTTCTTTCGGCGAAATCGAGG
Source organism: Candidatus Nanoarchaeia archaeon (assembly GCA_035282925.1). Classification (GTDB taxonomy): domain Archaea; phylum Nanobdellota; class Nanobdellia; order Pacearchaeales; family GW2011-AR1; genus ASMP01. The sequence continues at coordinate 2,832 of DATEUW010000021.1, read as the reverse complement.
AAGCCCTGGTCATAGCCAATAAATATACAGGAAGATCAAGGGGTTTCGGGTTCGTCACCTTTAAGAAAGACTCGGATGCTGACAAAGCGATAGCGAATATGGAAGGAAAAGATGTTGAAGGAAGAAACCTTGTTGTGAAGGAAGCGAGACCTCTTGAAGAAAAGGAAAGAAGAGCTGAGGAAAAAGCGCCTGAGGAAAGAAAAGAAAAACAGCACAGGGGAAGAAAAAAACACGAAGAAGAGGCTGAAGAATAGAGCTCTTAAACAATTTTATCTGACAAAGATTTTTATATCAAAATTTCCTTTGAATCAAGACATTATAAAGAGGTAAAATGAACTCTGTCTGGATATTGATAATTGCTCTTGTCTGGTTTGCAGTTGGTTACAGATTTTACGGAAGATTCATTGAAAAGAGGCTTAGGATTTCAGACAAAAACAAAACGCCTGCCTCATCCAGAAAAGAAGGAGTTGATTTTTCAGCATCGACAAAGCCTTTTCTTTTGGGGCATCATTTCGCCTCCATTGCTGGAGCAGGGCCGATAATAGGGCCCATACTTGCCGTGAATTATTTTGGATGGGTTCCTGTGATAATCTGGGTTTTGATAGGATCTGTTTTAATTGGAGCAATGCACGACTATTCTTCTCTCATCGCCTCTGTGAGAAACAAGGCAAAGAGCGTTTCTGTGATAACAAAACAATATCTCAATTCCAGGGCAGGGTGGGTTTTTGGCCTGATGATATGGATGACCCTTGTCCTGATAATAACTGTTTTCAGCGTTTCTTCTGCAGAAAGCATTGTGGAAAAACCCGATCTTGTAATTCCCCTGTTGGTAATAACCATTCTTGCCCTTATACTTGGTTTTGGCGTCAGGAAATACAAGTGGAATTATAAAATAGCAAGTGTTGCGGCCATCATAATTATTTTCTTTTCTGTCTGGCTGGGAACAGCAGCTCCTGTAAACCTTCCTGCAGAAAATCCTGCTCTTTTGAGAAACCTCTGGATAACGATAATATTTATTTATGCATTCATAGCCTCTGTGGCTCCTGTCTGGGTTTTGCTTAGGCCAAGGGATTATCTTAGTGCCATACAGATGCTGGTAATTTTGTTTCTTGGAGTTGTCTCTTTCTTAATTGCCAGGCCAATCATCAATGCGCCATCTTACATTTCCGGAGGTATTTTTCCCGTATGGCCAATCCTTTTCATAACAGTTGCCTGCGGGGCTATTTCTGGATTTCATGGGCTCGTGGCTTCGGGAACAACGAGCAAGCAGCTTGCAAAAGAATCTGATGGAAGAGTAATAGGCTACGGCGGCATGATTCTGGAAGGAACTCTGGCTGTATTTGTCACAGTAGTTGTGATAGCTGGCTTGACTTGGGGTTCTGGCTCTGGAAGTTTTCAGACAACACTTGAAAAAGGATGGATAGTTCTTTTCTCAACCGGATTCGGAAACATTGTCGGAAACATAGTTCCTTTCCTGAGTGTGAGTGTTGCCGGGCTTCTCGGAGCATTCATGGTTAATCAGTTCATTCTCACTTCTGTGGATACCTCTGCCAGGTTAGGGAGATTTGTGATTTCAGAGCATCTCGCTCCAAAATTAAAAGGCAGAATTCTTACAACTTTCATAACCCTTGTTCCTGCTTGGATTCTTGCCATCACAAACAGTTATGAAACAATGTGGCGTTTGTTCGGAAGCTCAAACCAGCTCATTGCCTCAATAACAATGATAGGAATCTCTGCTTTTTTCATCTCAAAAAAGATAAAGGTAAAATTCATACTAATCCCCGCAGTTTTTGTTTTAATAACAACGCTTTCCGCGCTTCTTTATCTTACATTCAGGGCAGGCGGGTATTTCAGCCAGGGCAATTTTGTTCTTGCGGGAATTTCAATGCTTATGTTCATCCTGGGAATTTTTGTGGCCAAAGAGGGCTTTGATATATTGAGAAAAAAGAAATAAATCCCGAATTTTTCATTCTGGGCATTCCCCTTCTGTATAATAAAGAACGTTTTCATCCATACATGCAGAACATGGATTGCCAAAAATTACTGCGCAAGGATATCTTATGCATTGTATTTTTGCAGGGTCAAACCAGCCGCAAACGGGCTGGTAGATTTCTGTGCAGATTTCTGCGTTCCTATCCTCTGGCTTGCAGAAAGTTTTTCCATGTGTTTCGTCTGGTATCTGTATATTATTTTGACTAAAAGAAATAGTATAATACAAAATAATTGCTATTAATAAAACAAAAATTAAGATGTATATTAGAGAATTCGTTTTATTTCTCATTATAAAATCAAAAAATCAAAATTTATAAAGATATTTCCCAAGGTCAATTTTTCCTTCCACAATATTTATCCCTTCTTCTTTCAGCATGGATACTTTCTTCCCTGTTTCCGATGCAAATCCGCCCACTTCGCCGTTTGATTTGACAACCCTGTGGCATGGAACTTTGGAGCCAGGAAAGGGGTTTTTGTTCATTGCATTTCCCACAGCCCTGTATGCGTTGCTCTTTAAGGCTTTTGCAATTTCCCCGTATGTCGTAACTTTTCCGCGAGGGACTTTTCTGAGAATTTTGTAACAGCGTTCAGCAAAGGAATTTTTCATTTTCTTTATTTTATAAAGCCTTAGAAAATCAGATTTAAAAAGTTTTAGAGACTACATTTGATGTAATAGTAATGAAAAAAACAGATTCTCACTGGAAAAAGAAGCTTTCTCCTGAAAGATACCATGTTCTGAGGAAAAAGGGCACAGAGATGGCTGGAACAGGAAAGATTCTTCACAACAAAAAAAGTGGCATGTACATGTGCGGGGCTTGCGGGGCTCCTTTGTTTTCCTCA
>DATEUW010000020.1:0-2361 GCA_035282925.1 Candidatus Nanoarchaeia archaeon | reverse complement strand
ATAGAGGATGCTGCCAGTATATTAGATTCCCTCGATGGCCTGAAGAAGGAGATAAGGCTCAAGTTCAAGCAGCTCACAGACCAGGAAACTCTCGTTTTCTCAGCCCTTTATCAGCTGGAGGAAGACAGCGGCCCTGTGGATTACAAGACCCTTGCCGACAAGCTCGGCCTTACAGAAAGCTCGATCAGGGACTACATAGGAAGGCTCCTGAAAAAAGGAATTCCCGTCGAGAAAAAGAAGATCAACAACAAGCAGATAAAGCTGAGCATTTCCCAGAGCCTCAAGAAGATAGCCTCACTTTCGACGATTCTTCAGTTGAGAGATATCTAGTGAAATTTTAACAATAAAAATTAAGCCCCACACCGAACAACTATCTATTCTTTATTTCTTACCTATTACAACTCTCACTTTTCGTTGTTTTCAGGCTAATTTTCCTTAAAAATCACTGTTTTTTGTCCTTTTCCTTCTTCCCATCTCTCATTTTTACCCTTTTCAGCAGCTTTTCCTTGATATCTTCAGGAACAAAAACCCTCTTTTTCCCGTTTTTTTCGATAAATTCTTCTATTATACCCCAGCTCTTCTGTTTTATCCGGTTCAGATGGCCTCTTATGGTTGATCTCTCTTTTCCAAGCATGGCTGCCAGGTCGTCATATCCAAGCTTCAGGTCTGAATTCAGAAGCACCCAAAGAATTGCTCTCTCAGTTACCGAAAATTGGTCAAAATTCGGTGTTTGAACAGGTGTTTGAACACCTGTTTGAACAGCATAAACAGCTGTTTGTTTATCAAACACCTGTTTGGTTGTTTGGTTTTTTCTTCCCGGCCCGAGTTCGTTCATGATGGAAACAACATTTTTCATCCCTTCAAGGTCTGTCTGCAACGACGACAAAACCTCCTTTATCTCATCTATCTCCTTTTTTTGTGAATTTTTCTCAGAATCCAGGTGTTTGATCCATGTTCCAACAGAATCTATGTCTTTTTTCACAGATTCAAAACCCTTTTTAGTGTCCTCTTTTAGCCTTTCAACCTCTTTTTTTCCAAACAGCCACCCAAACATGCAATAATTTAACAAACCCTGTTTATATATTTTTTGTTTTCCCGACGAAAAATACCAAAACCAATCCAAATCTTCCCAAAAAAATATTTAAATTATATTAAAGAATAACCGAATAACTGCCTAAAAAACACAAGAAAAACGCCAGTAAACAGCACCAAACAGCCTGTGCAAACAGCGGTAAACAGCCAAACAGTCCAGCAAGCACAAGTGCACAAAGATAACCTTAGTGAACAAAAGTGCCCCACAAAAGAAAATTGATGCAAATTTTTGCATCAGCCACTATCCACAACGACGGCAAAACTACTTTTTGCTCTTTTATTTCCAAAATTATCCTTTTAATTCCCGTCCATTTTTGCAAGTTATTAAAAATCAAATCCCTCAAGTTGAAAAATTTATAAACCCTTTTGTCTTAAATAATAAATCGAAAAGGAGGTTGTATTTATATGGCAAAATTGACTGCATGGCTTATGACCTTGGTCGGTCTCCTTTGGGTATTGGCTGTTGGAGGCTGGTATGGATCATTGACAGAGGGAGCTGCAAGCTGGTTGATCGGATTGTCCTTCCTCGTAATAGGCATAACCAAGCTCATGAGAAACTACGGCTCAAGAAAGAGATAATCTCTGATTTTTATTTTATTTCTTTATTTTAATTTAACTTTATTGGTTTTAATTAAGCTGACCTTAGTGAACGGGAAAATCAATCATGACAGCAAGAACAAGAGGTAGATTACATAATGGCTCGGGAGCACAAAGTGCAAAGCTAGTCTATGTTATATATCGTGGACAGCAAGGCTATCTCGGAATCAGCTATAAAGGCGAGATATATCCTCAAGAAGACATTCCCTCCCGACTAGTAAGAATCCATCCTGTTAATGGTAATTATTTACGAATTTTAGAGAATCCAGAAGTAATAGAAGGCATAAGAAGAAGAGTGTTAGGCCGCAGAAGCCTTGAGCATCTTTTGCATCTCTGTATTCAAAGTCTCAAAGTATCAATAAGAAAAGACCGTCTACCTATGACTAAGGTTGCCTAAGTGCACATTTTTCTGTTTTCAAATGCCTTGTTCCATACAATAATTCTTAAATATCATCGTTAACCAATATAATACTGGATGACATTGTCAGAAAGATTGAAAAAGGGGCTGATTCATACAGGAGTAATTCCCCTGGCAATATTATTGACTGGATGCCCTGAAAAACTTCCCGAAGATTTTTCTATAGAGAATATCCGAAAAATAAGGCAAATGAAATGCGAGATAAAAGAGATTCCTGCTGAGCCTTATAAAATAAATGCACAGCAATTAAGATC